>NZ_CP099572.1:1800000-2067170 GCF_040409805.1 Polynucleobacter sp. MWH-UH23A | reverse complement strand
CCACAAGGTAAAAAGACGTGGAAATCCTGTGGATAACTTGTGAATAAATAAAAAAATTACATATAAATTAATGGTTTGTATAAAAAACACCTAAAAATAGAGAAAAACACCTACATATTTATTGAGATAGATTGACCTTTTGCTCTGCAACAAGGAAAATATTGGGTTTTGCAGGGATCTATCATGAAAAGAACATATCAACCATCAGTAACTCGTCGTAAGCGCACACACGGATTTCGTGTTCGCATGAAAACCAAAAGTGGCCGTGCCGTATTAAACGCACGTCGCGCCAAAGGTCGCAAACGCTTAGCCGTTTAAGTAGCAGTTGAATAGCGCAAGGATTTCTGAATTACTCAAAACGCGCCCCAAAACAAACTTGTATTGGGGTATGTATTCTGCGGGCGCTACAAATGATGCCGACCCTGATCTAGGGATTGCCGTTGCCAAAAAATTGGCAAAGCGCGCTGTAGACAGAAACCGCATTAAAAGAATGATTCGCAACTTGGTTTGGGCTGCACAATCAACAGACTTAAAAAAGGATGTGGTTGTCAAACTTAAAAAACCAATTGGACAACACACCCGCGGTAGGCTCAGAAAAAAAGAGAAAGACCTTCTTCGGGCGCAAATAGCGGAGCTTATTTAAGTGCGCATCCTAAATAGTGCTGCCACAAAATTACTTAAGCTCTACCAGCTTACATTGAGCCCATATTTGGGAATGCGTTGTAAATACGAACCTTCTTGTTCTCAATATGCTTGCGACTGCTTTAATCATTATGGGTTTATTAAAAGCGTCGGGCTGATAGGCTGGAGAGTGTTGCGCTGCAACCCTTGGTCACATGGCGGTTATGATCCTGCTGTAAAACATGCATCACACCAGTAAACCAGTAATTATTTGTAAAGCGAATTAAATGGACTTCAAAAAAACAATTCTTTGGGCTGTGTTTTCTCTATCTGGGCTCATGCTTTACAACAACTGGCAGGTTCATGGGGGTAAGCCATCGATGTTTGCTGGCCCCCAGCAAACTGCGACCTCTGCGTCCACTGACAAGTCTGCTGCACCGAAGGCAGACGCCCCAATTGCAATTTCTGGTGCTATTGCACCTCAGGCGCCCACTGCAAAAACAGCGCCCGCCGAAAATACGCAAATATTTACGCTAGAAAATGAATTGTTGTCTCTGCAAATTAGTTCTGCCGGCGCAAACGTTGTTGATGCGAAGTTATTAAAAGAATTAACAGCTGATGAAAAGCCCGTAGAAATTTTTAAGCACACAGCGACACACACTTATGTTGCCCGTTCAGGCTTGGTCGCTGTGGGTAACATTGATTTACCAAATCACAATAGTGTATTTAAGCTCGACCGATCTGGTAAAGACGGCTCTGGAAGACCTTTTTTGGTTTTATCCAGCGAGCGCAATGGCGTTAAGCTAGAAAAAACCTTCATTCTTAATCCTGGGAGCTACGATGTGTATGTTGGACATCGGGTAACTCAACTAACAGCGAATGCTGTGCCATTGAATTTGTATACAGAGATTGTTCGTGACGGCTCAGAAGAGGCTAAAGTGGGTCCGTTTGGCGGCGCCTTCTCCGCAAGCACCTTTACGGGACCTGCTATTTATACCGATGGCGATAAATTTAAAAAGATTGCTTTCACTGATTTAGAAAAAAACAAATTTGTACCACCAGCGCAAATTGCTGCCGGACAACCAGGTTGGGTGGCCATGGTTCAACACTATTTTGCGAGCGCTTGGATTCCAGATACAAAATTAGTACGAGACATTTATTCTGGAAGGTTAGATAACGGCCTTTACAGAGTAGGCATGCAGAGCCAGCTAGGAACAATTGCAACAGGTACAACCGTTACTGCAAATGCGCAATTATTTGTTGGCCCACAAGAAGAGCGCATGTTGGAAAAAATTGCTCCGGGCTTTGAGTTGTTAAAAGATTATGGCTACCTGACCATTTTGGCAAAACCAATTTTCTGGTTGCTTGAGCACATCCACAATATTGTTGGTAACTGGGGTTGGTCCATCATTCTCCTGACCATTCTGATTAAGCTGGTTTTCTTCCCCCTCTCCGCAGCTAGCTATAAGTCTATGGCTCGCATGAAAGAGGTACAGCCACGCTTGATGGCTATGAAAGAGCAGTACAAAGGCGAACCACAAAAGCTGAATCAAGCAATGATGGAAATGTATCGCAAGGAAAAGATCAACCCGCTCGGTGGATGTTTGCCGGTGTTGATTCAAATCCCTGTGTTTATTTCCTTATATTGGGTGTTGTTATCTTCTGTAGAGATGCGTGGTGCACCATGGGTTTTGTGGATTCATGATTTATCGGTTCCAGACCCTTATTACATATTGCCCGTGATCATGGCCGTGTCGATGTTTGTGCAGACAAAGCTCAACCCTACGCCCCCTGATCCAGTGCAGGCAAAAGTGATGTTGTACATGCCGATTGTTTTTTCGATCATGTTCTTCTTCTTCCCTGCCGGTCTTGTTTTATATTGGGTAGTGAACAATTTATTGTCTATTGCGCAGCAGTGGCAAATCAATAAATTATTTGGCAAAAAATCTGCCAAATAAAAGGGCGTAGGTTTATCGAAAGCGAATAGCAATGGTGACACGTAAGATTCCCATCATTGCTATCGCTACTGCTCCAGGAAAAGCGGGTGTCGGTGTAATCCGTATCAGCGGACAAAATTTAGCAGAGTTTATTCACACCCTTTTTCAAAAAAGCCTTCAACCAAGACAGGCAACATTACTATCTCTCCGTGACAAGCTGGGCCAGCTTATTGATCAGGTGTTGGCAATTTATTTTGTTGCACCCGCCTCATTTACGGGCGAGGATATCCTTGAACTACAGTGTCATGGCGGGCCGCAATTGCTAGAGTTGGTCATGCAACGATGTCTTGAGTTGGGAAAAGATATTGGTTTGGAGATTGCTGAGCCGGGCGAGTTTAGTCTGCGAGCTTATCTAAATAACAAGATTGATTTAGCTCAGGCTGAGGCAATAGCCGATTTAATTGATGCTCAAAGCGAGGCCGCTGTTCGTGGCGCAGCAAGATCTTTGCAGGGAAATTTCTCGGATGATGTGAATGACCTTGTAGAAGAAATTACGCAGTTGCGAATTTTGGTTGAGTCCACTCTGGACTTTCCTGAGGAAGAAATTGAGTTTTTAGAAAATGCTCATGCACGCGAGCGCTTGAATGCTGTCAAAACAAAATTGCAAACCCTTCAAAAGGGGGCTAAGCAAGGCAAAATTTTGCGGGACGGCATACAGCTAGTTTTAGTTGGCGCGCCAAATGTGGGTAAAAGCTCTTTGCTAAACACATTGGCTGGCGAAGAGGTTGCGATCGTAACCGCTATTGCAGGCACCACTCGTGATCGAATTAAAGAAAGCATTCAGATTGAAGGCGTGCCTATGCACGTTATTGATACCGCAGGATTAAGACAGACCTCAGATGAGGTAGAAGCAAAAGGAATAGAGCGAACTTGGGAGGCTATTCATTCTGCGGATCTAGTTATTTTCTTAAGCGCCCCTAATGTTGGTTCGGAGGACGATGGCCTGAAAAAGCGAATTTTAGAGGCGGCTCCACCAAAGTGCGCAATTTTGGGGGTGGTAAATAAAGCCGATCTTCTGGAAGCCGGGGCGAATCCTGCTCCTAAAGACGGAATTGTCATTTCAGCCAAAACTGGTCAAGGGGTTGATGCCTTAAAGAAGGAAATTCTAAAAAGGGTTGGCTGGGGCGGCACTCAAGAGGGTGTTATTGTGAGCCGCAGGCGCCATCTGGACTGTATCGAGAGGGCATCGGAACATATTGCAAGATCAGAGCAGTTCGCAGCAAATGGCAACAATTCGTTGGAATTACTAGCAGAAGAGCTAGCTTTAGCCCAAAATCATCTTGGGCAAATCACCGGAAAGCTCCTTCCAGACGATCTTTTGGGCAAGATATTTAGCCAATTTTGCATAGGCAAATAAACCCCCAATCTCCCTCCTTTTATGCGGGTGGTCAATACGGCAAATGTGACCAAAATGTTAAAATCGTCGGATTAAAAAATTCAATTTTCATAGGGAAACATATGACTTCAACCGCTAGCAGCCAGATCAATGTGAATGCGCCAGCTTATGTAAAAAACGAGCGTTTAATTAAGTGGGTTGCAGAAGTTGCCGCACTTACTAAGCCAGATGCAATTCGTTGGTGTGACGGCTCCCAAGCTGAATATGATGAGTTTTGTGAGTTGTTGGTTAGTGCGGGCGTTTTCAAGCGTCTAAATCCTGCTAAGCGTAAAAATTCATTTTTAGCTCTTTCTGATCCTGAGGATGTGGCGCGCGTTGAAGACCGTACTTTCATTTGCTCTGCCAAAAAAGAAGATGCTGGCCCTACCAATAACTGGGTAGAGCCAAGCGAAATGCGCGCAACATTGCAACCTTTGTTCGATGGTTGCATGCGCGGCAGAACAATGTATGTAGTTCCATTTTCAATGGGTCCAATCGGCTCTCCAATTGCCCATATTGGTGTTGAGCTCTCTGATAGTCCATATGTTGCAATCAATATGCGCTTAATGACTCGTATGGGTAAAGCTGTCATCGATCAGCTTGGTGCCGATGGCGAATTCGTTCCTTGTATTCATACTGTTGGTAAGCCATTGGCTGCTGGCGAAAAAGATGTTGCTTGGCCAAATAACAAAACCAAATACATCGTTCACTACCCAGAAACTCGTGAGATTTGGTCTTTTGGTTCGGGCTACGGTGGCAATGCTTTATTGGGCAAAAAATGTTTTGCTTTGCGTATCGCATCTAACATGGGCCGCGATCAAGGCTGGTTAGCAGAGCACATGTTGATCTTGGGCGTGACATCACCAGAAGGCAAGAAATACCACGTTGCTGCAGCCTTCCCTTCTGCTTGTGGCAAAACCAATTTCTCTATGATGATCCCGCCAAAAGGATTTGATGGTTGGAAAGTAACTACTATTGGTGATGACATTGCGTGGATCAAGCCTCGCAAAGACCCTGTTACAGGTAAGACACGTTTATTCGCGATTAATCCTGAGTCCGGTTACTTTGGTGTTGCTCCAGGTACAAATCGCCAAACTAACCAAAACTGTATCGACTCTTTAAATCAAGACGTTATCTTTACTAACGTTGGTTTAACAGACGACGGCGATGTTTGGTGGGAAGGTTTGACAGAAACCCCACCTGCGCATCTGATTGATTGGCAGGGTAAGGACTGGACGCCAGCCGATGGCGCAGCTGGCCGTAAAGCCGCACATCCAAACTCACGCTTCACAGTAGCTGCAACCAATAACCCAGCAGTAGATCCAAAGTGGGATGATCCTGAAGGCGTTCCAATTGACGCATTCTTATTTGGCGGTCGCCGCTCCAATACTGTGCCTTTGGTAAGCGAAGCGCGTGATTGGGTTGAGGGTGTTTATATGGCCGCTACTTTGGGTTCTGAAACTACTGCGGCTATCACCGGCCAGATTGGTGTTGTTCGTCGCGATCCATTTGCGATGATCGCATTTGCTGGCTACAACATGAGCGATTACTTCCAGCATTGGCTCAACATCGGCAAGAAGTTAGAAGCCGAAGGTGCTGTATTGCCAAAGATCTATTGCGTGAACTGGTTCCGCAAAGATGAAAACGGTAAATTCGTATGGCCAGGCTTTGGTGAAAATATGCGCGTTCTCGCTTGGATTTTGAATCGCGCAGAAGGCAAGGCCAATGGCAAAGAAACTCCATTTGGCATTACTCCTGAGTACAACGATCTGCACTGGGGTGGCTTAGACTATTCTGCAGAGAAGTTTGCGAAAGCCATCACCGTTGCTGTTGATGAATGGAAAAATGAGCTCAAACTCCATACGGATTTGTTTGAGCATCTTGGCGAGCGTTTGCCAAAAGAGCTAAAAGAAACTCGCTCCAAGATCGAACAACGCCTTAATGCTTAATTCATCAAGCAATTAAAAACCTGCATTACTAAAATTTGTTGATGACCAAACCCCAACACCATGACATCGTGGTGATTGGGGCTGGCATTTGTGGCGCAACGATTGCCAAGGAGTTGCTTGAGCGCAATCAGTCAGTTTGTGTTGTTGATGCTGCCAGCCATCCCGCCAGTGCTTGCTCAAGTCACGCTTACGCTATAGCGCATCCCCATATAGGCAAAGGCTCCCCACGTTTATTGCGCCTAACGCAATTGGCTTTTTTATTGGCCGAGTCAAGGTGGGGTAAAGAGTGGCATACCCACGGAATTTTTCAGCCGACCAAAAAAGAAAAAATATTCGATCGAGCAGAGCTTATTGAACATTTGCGCTCATTAGATCTCGGGGAAGACATTGCTATTCCTCTTGATAGTGAAGAAGCGCAAAAAGTTTGCGGAATACCTCAAAGTGGCGTTTGGATTTCTCGGGGCGCATGTCTCAATTTGTCCAAAGCGAGCAATGATCTCCTGAAATCACAACAGGGCCTCACCTGTTTGTGGAATACAGAAGTTGCAAAACTTGAGCAAGTAGATGGCAAATGGTTTTTATTGAACTCTTATGATCAAGCTATTGTTTCAGCCGATAAGGTTGTGATTGCCGCGGCAATGGAGAGCAAAAAATTGCTTACCAGTATCGGAGTTCGCTTGCCTCTGAAGCCTGTGCGTGGGCAATTGAGTATTTTTTCCATTCAACCCAATGATCCATGGGTTGAAAAACTGCCCAAGGTGGGATTATCAGGCGATGGCTATTGCTTGCCTGCAGAACGCCTAAGCGATGGAAGTTACCGCTGGATAGTTGGTTCTAGTTTTGATGAGGGCGAAGATGATCTTGCTTCAAGAGCGGCGAGCGATGACTTTAATCGCGAACAAGCTAAAAACTTGGTGAACTATTTAAACGGCGATGCCAGTAGTCTTGTAAAGCATGACCACTTTGTTGGAGTACGGTGCGTTGCTGGTGATCGTTTGCCAATTATTGGCGCGCTTCCCCATCGACCAGGAATATTCATCGCTACCGCATTGGGATCACGAGGAATATTGTGGTCTGCTTTGGCGGCTAAGTTAATTACTGCTCAACTGCTCGAAGATGACTTTGCCTTGCTTGCCCGTTTGGGTTTTGCTGCCGACTTAGTGGCAGCGCTGGCACCCGCGCGTTTCTTGGCTGGTGTTTTGGCGGCACCAGGGGCTTTGGCTTCGAATTCAAAACCAATTTTTCCATCGGCACCCAAAGCTAAGTAAGCTTTAAAGCCGCGACCAGTGCGATTGGATTTGAAGTTGCTCAGTAGATCCGTTTTGCCTTCTTTTAAAAGCTTCTGAATTTGTTCTGCAGACACCTCTTGTTGTAGAACTACTTTGCCGGTCTTAAAGTCACAAGATTTGTTTGGGCCAGTATTGTTTTCACATACATAGCGCATGCCGTCCTCATATACAGCACCCGAGCATTTAGGACAAACTCCTAATGCTTGGCGACCTGTGAAATCAATTGCTTCAGTCTCATCTTCTTGTGTATTGCCAAAATCAAACTCTAGCTTGTAGCCCGCATTTGGATAGTCAGCATCATCCTCTGGGATTTCGGAAAGCTTAATAATTGCGGCAAAAGGACGACCCATTTTGCTGCGGAATCCTTGAAGTGGCCCGATTGTTTTTTCGCGCAACAGCTCTTCTACTTCAGGGTATTCAAATGCACGACCACCAGGTGTTTTGCTAATCGTGAAGCCACATTTTTCGCAAGCAAAACGACGGTAGTTTTCCTTTACCGGCCCCTTACAGTGTGGGCATGGGGTAGTGAGCGTAGCGTAGTCACCCGGAATGGTATCGCTGTCATATTCTTTTGCACGCTTCACAATGCGCTGAGTCATTTGCGCGATCTCTTGCATGAAGGTATCGCGATTCATCTTGCCGTGTTCAATAAGGGAGAGTTTGTTTTCCCAGCTACCGGTCAAGTCTGGACGTGTAAGTTCCTCAACATCGAGTCCGCGTAACAGCGTCATTAACTGGAATGCTTTCGCGGTTGGAATTAACTCACGAGCTTCCCGCACAATGTATTTTTCTGCCAGCAGCCCTTCGATAATGGCGGCACGAGTTGCCGGCGTACCCAAGCCCTTCTCAGCCATTGCCTCACGCATTTCATCATCATCAACCCATTTGCCCGCGCTTTCCATAGCGGAAAGTAAGGTTGCTTCTGTATAGCGTGCAGGTGGCTTGGTTTTCAGAGGAACGGCAAGTACAGACTCTGTTTGAACAGATTCGCCCTCTTGTACAGGGACAAGCTCATCATCAGCTTGATTGGATTTGCCATAAACCGCCAACCAACCTGGGTTAACTAGAACGCGCCCTTCCGTTTTGAAGTGATGACCGGAGGTTTCTGTTATGCGGGTGGTTACTTTAAATTCGGCGGCAGGATAAAAAACTGCTAAGAAACGACGTACCACGAGGTCATATAGCTTTGCCTCAGGCTCGCTGAGGCTTTTTGGTGCTTCCAGCGTTGGAATAATTGCGAAGTGATCTGAGATCTTGGAGTTATCAAAGATTCGTTTATTGGGCTTGATCCAGCCATAACCCGCTTTTGTTTTTGGATCCTTAGGGTCTCCTTGCAAGATTTGTTTTGCAAACGGTTGATATTCACGAGAATGATCCGCCAAGTTTTCAATGGTTTGCTTAACAGTATCTAAATAATCTTCAGGAAGCGCCTTTGCATCAGTACGTGGATATGTCAGAACTTTGTGACGTTCATAAAGTGCCTGAGCCAAGCCCAAAGTATTTTTTGCTGAGAAGCCAAAGCGTGCATTTGCTTCGCGTTGCAAGCTGGTAAGGTCAAACAGTTGGGGGGCAAGCTGAGTTGCAGGCTTTGATTCCTCAGTAACGTTTGCTTTTTTTCCACGACAAGCAGTCACAATGCTTTGGGCTGCAGCCTCGCTCCAAAGGCGATTCTCGCGAGCATCTGGCTCAGCGACATCCTTTTTGAATTTAGGGTCAAACCAGCGACCCTCATAGACACCTGCAGCAGCAATAAATTCCGCTTTTACTTCCCAATAATCCTTTGATACGAACTTACGAATTAACTCTTCACGCTCGACCACAATGGAGAGCGTGGGTGTTTGAACGCGTCCAACAGTAGTTAAAAAGAAGCCACCACTTTTGCTGTTGAAAGCAGTCATAGCACGCGTGCCGTTGATGCCTACAAGCCAATCAGCCTCAGAGCGGCAGCGTGCGGCATCTGCTAAGGGTTGCATTTCTTCATCGGTGCGTAAGCTTGCAAACCCTTCTCGAATTGCAGCTGGTGTCATCGACTGCAACCAAAGCCGTTTTACAGTTTGTGATGCTTTTGCGTGTTGCGCAATTAATCTGAAAATAAGCTCACCCTCACGTCCTGCGTCACATGCATTAATGAGTGAAGTGACATCTTTTCGCTTGATGAGTTTTTGTAAAACCTTTAAACGTGATTCGGTTTTAGCAATTGGACGCAGATCAAAATAGGGCGGCACAACAGGAAGGTTGGCAAATGACCATTTGCCACGTTTTACGTCGTACTCTTCTGGAGCAGCAATTTCCAATAAGTGGCCAACCGCTGAGGAAATTAGAAAATCATCGCTTTCAAAATAGTCTTCATGTTTTGTAAAGCCTCCCAAAGCTTTAGCAATGTCATTGGCAACCGAAGGTTTTTCGGCAATGATGAGTGCCTTGGGGTGGTCTACCGAAGAGGTCTTGGAGCTGCTTTTTGAAGGTGCTTTTGCCACGCGTTTGCCTAAATTTGAGCTGAAATAGATGTTTTTGCTGGGTAATGAGGAGTGCCAATTTAACCTGAATTTGGCTTAACCCCCTTTAAACCCCCTTTTTTATTATTAACCGATAAATCTAGAAAAGTCCAAAAAGCACTCATTTTTGGGTGTCCGATCAGAGAAAACCCCATTTTTAGGGGTTTAGATGCGGTTTTTATGGAAAACCAGCTCTTCTAGCACCTCATTGGGCTTGCAGACTAGCTTGGCGCCTTGTTGGATTAGCTGGTGGCAGCCTGCATAAAGCGGGTCGTGCGCGGGTCCTGGGAGTGCAAAAACCTCTCTGCCAAGGTCTGCGGCAATTCTGGCTGTTATCAATGAGCCTGAATTTTCGGCCGCCTCAATTACAACAACCCCTAATGCTAAAGCCGCAATGATTCGATTTCGTCTGGGAAAGTGAAAGGGTTTGGGCCCCGTACCGAGGGCCAATTCAGAAATTAATAAACCTTGTTGACCAATTTTGGCTGCCAGCCCGCAATGCTCTTTGGGGTAAACAACATCTAATCCGTTTCCGCACACCGCTGCAGTGAAGCGCTTGGCAGGCCCACTTAGCGTGGCTTGATGAGCTGCGCCATCAATGCCTCTTGCTAGCCCTGAAACGATTAAAGCGCCAGCATGAGCGAGTTGATCCGCGAATATGGCGGCATTCCTAAGGCCGCGTGCGCTGGCCTGGCGGGATCCAACGATAGCAATCATAGGCATTTTTAATAAGCCTAAATCGCCACTTATATATAGCGGATTGGGAGGGTCAAACAAATCATTTAAGCGGGGCGGATAGTTTTTATCCTTTCGGAACAGTGTGTGCATGTAGGTTTTGGTTTGAGATTTGGATTAATCATTTTGAAGACTGGGGAATTGAAAGCAATTGGGACAGACGGATTGCTCTGTTGGATAATTCCTACATGGCTTTATTAAATGTCCTTAGCTATCCTGACCCGCGTTTGCACAAGGTCGCCAAACCCGTGGCGAAGGTAGATGCACGCATTAAAAAGATAGTGGCCGATATGGCTGAAACGATGTATGAGGCACCGGGTGTCGGGCTAGCAGCAACCCAGGTTGACATTCATGAGCGCATTGTTGTCATCGATGTTTCTGATGACCAGAACGAATTGATGGTTTTTATTAATCCTGAAATTGTTTGGGCTAGCCCTGAGAAAAAAACTTGGCGAGAAGGCTGCCTCTCAGTGCCAGAATTTTATGATGAAGTAGAGCGTCCAGCGCAGGTAAAGGTAAAGGCTTTAGATATCGACGGAAAAGAGTTCGAAGTTGATGCGGATGGATTGTTGGCGGTTTGTTTGCAACACGAACTAGATCATTTGCAAGGCAAAGTATTTGTTGAATACCTATCTTTATTGAAACGTAATCGCATTTCACAAAAGATGAAAAAGCGCAGCAAAGAATTGCTTGGTCAGCGCTAATAAGCGAATGAAAATCGTTTTTGCTGGCACCCCCGAGTTTGCGGCGCAAGCCATGCGTGCGATTGAGGGAGCTGGTCATGAAATTGTTTTAGCTTTGACGCAGCCTGATCGTCGAGCCGGTAGAGGTATGCATTTTCAAGCAAGCCCAGTAAAGCAATTCGCTTTAGAAAAAAATATTCCCGTTTTGCAACCTGAGACTCTTAAGCGAACCGTTGCAGATCCCCAGAAAAAAATTCAGGCCGAGGATGCGTATAGGCAACTCTCTGAAATCGAGTTTGATGCAATGGTCGTGGTTGCTTACGGTTTGATATTGCCGCAAGAGATTTTGGATATTGCTGAGCGCCCCAAAAGATTTGGAAGTTTTAATATCCATGCTTCGCTTTTGCCGCGATGGCGAGGTGCTGCGCCAATTCAGCGCGCGATTGAGCATGGTGATGCTAAAACGGGCGTGTGCATTATGCAGATGGATGCTGGCTTAGATACTGGCGATACCGTAATGGTTGAAGAGCTTGATATTGCTTCGAATGAAACCAGCACTACTCTGCACGATAGGCTAGCAGCATTGGGCGCGAAGTTAATCGTTAATACGCTACATCAACTTGAAGCCCTTGGCAGCTTGCCTCGAATTCCACAATCAGCGCAAGGAATCACTTACGCTGAAAAGATAGCAAAAGATGAGGCAGAGATTGACTGGGGTAATGATGCGCAGAAAATCGATGCCCGAATCCGGGCATTTAATCCTTTTCCTGGGGCTACTGGCTCGATTGGTAGCTTAAGCCTCAAGCTATGGAATTCTCGTATTCCCAGAAATGCGCCCAGCGGGGAACGAGCTAGCGCGGGACAAGTTCTTGGCTTTGGCGACGAGAGTGTTTTTATAAAGTGCGGCACAGGAGTAATTGAAATTTTAGAAATGCAAAAACCTGGCGGAAAAAGAATTCCAGCGAAATTGTGTTTGCAGAGCTTGAGCAATGCCGGTGAAATGCCGCGCTTTCAAGTTAAAGAAAATTCCGCCCCTTAAGATAGTCGCCCTTGGAAGATCAAAAATCCCCGCTCAATCTCCCTTTGTCTGAAGCAATTACGATTTCAGCGCAGGCGATTGGTGAGGTCATGAATGGCAGATCTTTAACAGAGGTGTTAGATCAGCTAGATGCGCATGAAAGGCCGATTGTGCAGAGCCTTAGCTTCAATGCGCTTCGCAAGTGGGTTCGCTCACAGGAGTTGATCAAGCAATTTATTCCTAAAGCTCCCCCGCCTGAGGTTGCTCATTTATTGAGTGTTGCCATTTCCCTTTTTCTCCAAGAAGATGCTGAGGGCAAAGGTTATGCCAGTCATACGATTGTTGATCAGTCGGTTAGGGCTTGCGCAGAGTATGACAAGACGGTGTATGCCAAAGGCTTGGTAAATGCGGTATTGCGCAAAGTAAGCCTTGCAACACAAACCTCGGAATATCCTCCCGACCCTATTCCCATGTTCGTCCCTCCTTGGTGGCGAGCAAACCTCAAGCGTAACTATTCCAAGCAATGGCAATCTATTTTGTTTGCTCAAGCAAAGCGTGCGCCGCTCATCTTGCGAGTGAACCAAAAACAATATTCTCGAGAGCAGTATCAATCGCTATTAGATGATGCTGGTATTGCCTCATCTGCAATTGAATCTCTGGCGGGTTTTGCATTGCCGAACGCGCTATTGATTCCTAATCCTGTGCCAGTTTCTAATCTGCCAGGTTTTTATAGTGGCGCCGTTTCTGTGCAGGATAGTGGCGCTCAATTGGCGGCAAGTTTATTAATACCCAATCCGAGTGATTTGATATTAGATGCCTGTTCTGCGCCTGGTGGAAAAACAGCCCACCTATTGGAGCTCGCAGATTGCCAGATGCTAGCCCTCGAGATTGATGAAATGCGCATTGGGAAAATTAATGGCAATCTAGATCGACTGCGATTGCAGTCTGAAAAAGTAAAAGTGCTTCAAGGTGATGCATCTAAATCTTCATGGTGGGATGGCATCCTTTTCGACAAAATTTTGTTAGATGCGCCATGTTCTGCATCGGGCATAGTAGCCAGACACCCAGATATTCCATTTTTACGGCGTCAGTCTGATATTGCGGCTTTACAAAAGAAGCAGCGCGAAATATTGACCCAAGCATGGCAAATGCTAAAGCCTGAAGGTTTGCTTTTGTATGTAACTTGCTCGGTATTTCCTGAAGAGGGAGAGGACCAAGCGGTTTGGTTTGCGCAGCAGCACGCCAATGCGTTACGATTAGACGCTCCAGGACAGCTTTTACCCACCGAGGTAAACGACGGTTTTTACTATGCTTTGTTTAAGAAAAATGGGCGATGAGCCAAAGAATTAAGCAATTCATCCTTTTCGGCTTGATGGCGTTGAGTCTGTTCTCAACAGCCGTTAATGCTGAAGGCATCAAAATTAAATCCTTTGAATTAGAAAAGGTGGACAGCGATTGGGTATTAAGTGCCGCCTTCCAAATCGAACTATCTCCAGGTTTGGAAGATGCAGTGCAAAAAGGCGTAGTTTTGTATTTTCAAACCGATTTTGATTTAGTGCGATCTCGTTGGTATTGGTTTGATGAGAAGGCTATAGTCACGCAAAGACAAACACGTCTGTCATATCAGCCCTTAACTCAGCAATATCGAATTGCTTCTGAAGGATTAACATTTTCGGCTAGAACAATTTCTGAGGCGTTGCAGGCGGTCGGAAGTATTGGCGGTTGGCGAGTAATTGATAGCAATCAAATTGACCCTAGTAAATCCTATAGTGTTGGCTTGCGAATGAGTTTAGATTTAAGCAAGCTTCCAAAACCATTTCAAGTAAATGCGCTGAATAATCGAGAGTGGAATGTTTCAAGCGAGTGGTTGCATTTTCCATTTTCAGCAAGTAGTACAAGCCCAATTAAGCGATAGGTGATGAGAGGATCTTTTGCACCACATCAGCCAAGCTTTTTTGATTCAAAGCTATGGCGTAAAAAAATACTACCCGGAGCGATAGGTCTTATTGGTGTTTTTGCTCTTTTGTTGCTGGTATTGCTCTCCCTTGCTTCCTCTAATACCGAATTCTTTGACCGTTACTTCATATGGCTCTACGCAGCCAATTTAATTATTGGCGCCTCTTTAATTCTGGTTATCTTGGTACTTGGCATTGTGATTGCGGTGCGTTGGCATCGCGGTCATTTTGGAACGCGCCTCATTGCAAAGCTGGCCATGATTTTTGCCTTAGTGGGGATTGTTCCGGGCTTAATTTTGTATGGCGTGTCGCTTCAGTTCGTGTCGCGAAGTATTGAGACTTGGTTTGACGTGCAAGTTGAGTCAGCCTTGAATTCAGGCCTAGAGTTGGGCCGCGTCACTTTACGCGTTGCGCAGGAAGAGATTCTTGGCGAAGGTAACTTTATTGCTGAACAAATTGCTCAAGTGCCATCGGGTACAAGCTCTGAGCAAGTTGGCGCCATGGTCATGAAGATCCGCAATCAATTTGGTATTCAAGAGGTTAGCCTCTTTAATATGCAGCGCAATTTAATATTTTCAAGCGAATTAAAGTCGAAAAAATATTTGCCTGCACCAGGTACAGACATCATCGCTGAGGCATTTAAAAAGAAAGGGATTACCTTTTTAGACCAGGTGGAGATGGACGGTAGTCAACGGGGTTATCGTGTGCGGGCAATCATTCCCGTGATCCGAAACAAAGCTTTGCTTAGCAAGGGCGCAGAAGATAAATATTTTTTACAGTTGGTGCGATACATCCCAATGCCGCTAGCAAAAAATATTTATGCGGTTGAATCTGCTTATAGCGAGTATCAGGAGAAATCATTAGGGCGCGCTGGCTTGCGAAAGATGTTTGTGGGCACCTTAACGCTCACTTTGTTTTTTGCACTTTTTGTCGCCGTCACTTTGGCCTTGCTATTGGGTCGTCAGCTCGCTAGACCATTATTAATGCTGCTCAAAGGTACACAAGCTGTTGCACAGGGCGATCTATCTCCTAAGCCAGAGCTGGACACCGGCGATGAACTAGGAATGCTAACCAGACAATTTAATGTTATGACCAAGCAATTGGCTGACACTCGCACGTCCTTGCAAGAGTCCAAGGCCTTCTTGGAAAAGGTATTGGGAAGTCTTACGGCGGGTGTTTGCATTTTTGACAGGAATTACAACGTTGTTTCTAGCAATGCGGGCGCTGACAGAATCTTTGCCCAAGATCTAACCTTGCTTGATGGAAAGCCTTTGAGTAGCAATCCCGCTCTCGTTGACTTTGAGGAAGCCATTAAAGAAGGCTTTGCTACTATGAAGCTTGCTGTTGCCGAAGGTGGCCCAGAAAATACAACGGCACCTATTTGGCAAAAGCAAATTCAGCTTCATACAAGCAATGAATATGAAAATGAATTGGGTGTAACTTTGTTCGTTCGTGGCACCCAATTAACTGCAGACCTTCGCATGGTGGTGTTTGATGACATCACAGACGTGGTCAGCGCCCAAAGATCGATTGCTTGGAGTGAGGTTGCTCGACGCTTGGCTCATGAGATTAAAAATCCACTGACCCCCATTCAACTTTCGGCCGAAAGATTGCAACATAAATTAGCCGGCAAACTCAGTTCTGAGCAAGAAGAGATGATCAATCGCAGTACTGAAACTATTATTAGTCAGGTACAGGCGATGAAGGAGATGGTCAATGATTTCCGTGATTTTGCAAAAACACCAAGTCCCCAACTAAAGCCCGTTTCTATCAACACGCTTACCTCAGAAATATTAGGGCTTTATGAAGGAAGCCCAATACGCACACATCTTGATACCCGTTGCCCTAGCATCATGGGAGATCCGACACAGCTCAGACAAGTTATTCATAACTTGCTCCAGAATGCGCAAGACTCGACTTTGGAGGGCAGTAGGCAGGCTGAGCCGGTGGAGGTTAAAACCGAGTTGGTATCTTATGGAGAGCAAAGTGGCGTCACACAAAATGCAGTTCGTTTAACAATAAGTGATAGTGGCGTTGGATTTCCAGCTAAGATATTGGCAAGAGCGTTTGAACCTTACGTTACTACAAAGACTAAGGGTACAGGCTTAGGATTGGCTGTAGTTAAAAAGATTATTGATGATCACGGTGCCAAAATAGAGATTCGGAATCGTATGCAGGGAGAAGAAGTGGTTGGTGCGCAAGTATCCATTTTGTTTATGAACTTAGCAAAAGAGGCTGCCTAAGTATGGCGAGTATTTTGGTTGTTGATGATGAGATGGGAATTCGTGAGCTTCTCAATGAGATCCTCACAGATGAGGGCCATACTGTGTATGCCGCCGAGAGTGCCATACAGGCACGCACTATCCGCGAACAGATGCGACCCGATTTAGTCTTGTTAGACATTTGGATGCCAGACACTGACGGCATTACTTTACTTAAAGAGTGGTCTAAGACAGGTCAACTGACAATGCCCGTGGTGATGATGTCAGGCCATGCAACGATTGATACTGCTGTAGAGGCAACTCGTATTGGCGCATTAAACTTTTTAGAAAAGCCAATTGCCTTACAAAAGCTATTAAAGACAGTAAGCAAGGCACTAGAGAGCTCGCCAAAACACATTGAGCCAGTAGAAGAAAAAACGCTGGCTACCGGAATGTCAGTTAGCACAGCTACAAAACCTTCTGCTACTGAGCCAGCGGCTGCACCTCTTGAGGGCGAGTATATCAGCGGAATTGCAAAGACCTATTTTGATTTACCTCTGAGAGAAGCTCGCGATTTGTTTGAGAAAGCATACTTTGAGCATCAAATGCAAATTATGGGTGGCAGTATGACCAAGATTTCAGAATACACAGGTCTAGAGAGAACTCACCTATATCGCAAGTTGAAAGCTCTCGGTATTGATACATCTCGCAATAAGGGCGAACAATAAAATCTATCAGTAATTCGCCATAACTTTTTGGCAAATTATTTTTTACATGGGGTGCGCTTGAAGCAATCACGAGGCCTCATGTTGAGGGCACATCTTATTCGGAATCATTCCCATGGAAATTAAGGTCAATTTTCTCGACAAGCTTCGTCTAGAAGCTAAGTTCGATGACTTCACGGTGATTGCTGACCAGCCTATACGCTATAAGGGTGATGGCTCAGCACCAGGACCATTCGATTATTTTTTGGCATCTTCTGCTTTATGTGCGGCGTACTTTGTGAAGCTGTATTGTGATACGCGCAATATCTCTACTGAAAATATTCGCCTCTCACAAAATAATATAATTGACCCCGACAATCGCTATCAACAGATCTTCAAAATCCAAGTTGAACTACCTGAATATATTTCTGCAATAGATCGTCAAGGAATTTTGCGGTCTATTGAGCGCTGCACTGTTAAGAAAGTGGTCCAGGCCGGCCCAGAGTTTGTCATTGAAGAGGTGAAAAACTTAGATGCTTATGCTCAGACCCTATTGAACTTAAAGCCCGCTGCCGATACAAACACTTTTATTATCGGCAAAGATTTGCCACTAGAGCAAACCATTGCCAATATGTCTAAAGTGTTAGCCGATCTGGGAATTAAGATAGAGATTGCTTCCTGGCGCAACCTTATTCCAAACGTATGGTCATTGCATATCCGTGATGCACATTCGCAAATGTGTTTTACCAATGGCAAGGGGTCAACAAAAGAGAGTGCTCTAGCCTCAGCTTTGGGCGAATATATTGAGAGACTTAGCAATAACCATTTTTATGCTGGCGCATACTGGGGCGAAGAAGTCGCCAACAAAGATTTTGTCCACTACCCAAATGAACGCTGGTTCAAGCCGGGCAATAAAGATGCCTTGCCACCAGAAATTCTGGATGAGTATTGCCTAAACATTTTTGATCCAGACGGTGAGTTGCTTGGTTCGCATTTGATTGATACAAATTCTGGAAATGTCGAACGAGGCATATGTTGTTTGCCCTATGTTCGGCAATCAGATGGCAAGACAATTTATTTTCCGACAAACTTAATTGAGAACCTTTACGTAAGCAATGGGATGAGCGCGGGAAACACTTTGGCTGAAGCGCAAGTGCAATGCCTCTCAGAAATATTCGAGCGTGCAGTCAAAAGAGAAATCCTAGAGGGTGAAATTGCGTTGCCTGACGTGCCGCGAGAAGTGCTTGAAAAGTATCCAAGTATCTTAGCGGGCATTCAGGGTCTAGAAGAGCAAGGATTTCCGGTCTTGGTAAAGGATGCGTCACTTGGGGGTGTTTATCCAGTAATGTGCGTTACCTTGATGAATCCTCGAACCGGCGGTGTATTTGCCTCCTTTGGGGCCCACCCAAGCTTGGAGGTTGCGTTAGAGCGAAGCTTAACTGAATTGCTTCAGGGTCGAAGTTTGGAGGGTTTGAATGATTTGCCCCCGCCCACTTTTGTAAGTGAGGCAGTAGCTGAGCCCAATAACTTTGTTGAGCACTTTATTGATTCAAGTGGAATAGTGTCGTGGCGCTTTTTTAGTGCGAAGGCCGATTATCAATTTGTCGAATGGGATTTTTCAGGTCACGGTGAAAATTCCAATGCGCAGGAGGCGGCAACATTATTTAACATTCTTAAAAACATGGGCAAAGAAGCTTATGTTGCTGTGTATGATCAATTGGGCGCCATCGCTTGCCGAATTCTCGTGCCCGGCTATTCCGAGGTCTATCCAGTAGAAGATCTGGTATGGGATAACACAAACAAAGCATTGCTATTCCGTCACGATATTTTGAATTTACATTCACTAAGCGATGCAAAACTCAGTGCATTGCTTGATCGACTAGAGAATAACGAGCTTGATGAGTATGGAGATATTGCAACGCTGATTGGTATTGAGTTTGATGAGAATACGCCTTGGGGTCAGCTAACAGTATTGGAGTTAAAGCTATTAATTCAATTAGCACTTAAAAATTTCGCTGAAGCCCAAGAATTGGTAGGCGCTTTTCTTCAATACAACGACAACACGGTTGATCGCAAATTGTTTTATCAGGCGCTCAATGCGGTTCTGGAGATTGTTCTGAATGAGGATTTAGCGCTCGAAGACTACGAGACAAACCTTCGCAGAATGTTTGGCAATGAGCGTATGGATGCAGTACTGGGTTCGGTAAATGGCTTGGTGCGCTTTTATGGATTGACCCCAACCAGCATCAAGCTAGAGGGCCTTGACCGGCATCACCGCTTGCTTGACAGCTATAAGAAATTACACGCAGCCCGCTCAAGGGCATCAAACACTGCTAGCTAGCGTCAGTAGGCATATTTTTTAAGCTAAAACCCAGTTTCCTTTATAATTTCAAGTCTTGGCCTGGTAGCTCAGTCGGTAGAGCAGAGGATTGAAAATCCTTGTGTCGGTGGTTCGATTCCGCCCCGGGCCACCAAGAATCATCTAAACCACCTTCGGGTGGTTTTTCATTTCCCGATTAGTATTTAGGAATTCTTCCGGGAGATCTAAATGCTGCTAGTCACCTCAATCATTGCCTCCGTTTTAACCATCATATTTATAAAGCTCTCTTTTGCAGTCATTGGCCTTCGAAGAAAGAACAAAGTGGGCTTAGGTAGCGGTGGTTATGAGGATCTTGAAAGGGCTATTCGTGCCCAGGGAAACTTTGCTGAATATGTTCCCTTTGGAATCATTTTGCTTGCATGTCTGGAGCTTAATGGTGCGCCCTGGTGGTTGGTTGCTATTCCTGGCATCGCACTTATTATTGGTCGCTTGATTCATGCCAAAGGAATCAATGTGCCTCCACCTGATTTCAGTAAAAGAATATTGGGAATGAAATTTACCTTCAACACACTAATTGCTCTGGTTATATTGAACTTAGCTTGGTCGTCTTATCTTCTACTTGCTTTGGGAAGTAAATGAATCATCGCCTGGTGGATATTCGCAATCTAGTTGCCGCATTATTTGCACTACTTTCAGTATTGTTTGGCTTTATTGGCTCTGCTCATGCTCAATTCAAGGCTGAAGTTAAATATGCCCAGGTTGGAGAGGTCAAGCTTGCTTATTACACTCGCGGCCAAGGTGACCCTATGATTTTGATTAATGGGTATTCCGCAACGATGAGCATGTGGGATCCGGCTTTGATTGATGAGCTATCCAAAAATAATACTTTGATACTGTTTGATAATCGCGGCATTGGACTGTCTAGCGATACTAAAGAAAATAAAACTACCATGGCTCAGATGGCCGATGATGCTGCTGGGCTGGTAAAAGCACTTGGTTATAAAAAAGCCAATGTTCTAGGTTGGTCAATGGGGGCCCGTGTTGCCCAACAGTTTTTGATTAGACATCCTGAATTGGTTATTAAGGGCATTCTTTGCGCGCCAAACCCAGGTGGCAAGTATCAGATCAAGGCAAGCAAAAAGACTGAGGAGGATTTAAACAATCCCCATTTATCGGTTATGGAAAATGTCGCGCTGCTGTTCCCGAACAATGAGGCCGGAAAACAGGCTGCTAAAGATGCGTTAGCAAGGGAGCAGGCTGCAAAGCTGGCTGGAACCATTCCTGACGATTTTGTTATCTCTAAAGAGTCTAAGCTTCGCCAAACTCGCGCAAGAACAACGCTTTGGGATGCCGATAATAAGAACTTCATTGATTTAAAGAACATTAAAGTTCCCGTGTTGGTGGCAGATGGCCAATATGACATTCTTGATGTTCCTAAGAATTCACAAATTATTGCGAATCAAATCCCGTTCGCTTGGTTAGCCTTCTTTGATGGAGGCCACGCGTTTTTATTTCAGCAACATAAAAAATTCGCTGAAACTCTTAATGCTTTTATGAGGTAAGCCATGAAAGAATCTTTGCAGGTCGGCATTCAATACGAGCATAAATTTAAAATCCCCAAGAGCAAAACCGTTCCATCTTTGTATCCCGAGTCTGAAGAATTTGTGGCGATGCCAGATGTATTTGCAACAGGCTTTCTGGTGGGCTTTTTAGAGTGGGCTTGTATTAAAGCAATTATCCTTATTTAGATTGGCCGCAAGAGCAATCCCTAGGGACCCATATCAACGTCAGTCATGAGTCAGCGACCCCTGTTGGTTTAGAGGTCACAGCTAAAGTCAAATTAATTGCTGTGGATGGAAAAAGGTTGACGTTTGCAGTTGAGGCTCACGACGGAGTCGATTTAATTTCTAAGGGACTGCATGAGCGATTTGTTATTAATCGACAAAAGTTTGACGAGCGCCTAAAAATAAAAGGCAAAAGTGCTGTTTAAAGCGTCCGTCTAGGGTTGTGCTGTTAAGTAAGCCCCGCTAGGCGTTAGCTGCTTTTTCTAAGGCCTGGCTTAATCCAGCAAAATATTTTGTCGCTTTTTTTGTTAGCTCAACTTGTTTTACCCTGCCATCGCTCGTCGATTTTAGTTTTAGATAACCATCATCCACTAGAGCATGAAGTCTTTTATGAAGAGTGGCTTGTGAGCCCAGTTGACTCAGCATGAGAATGTCACCGACAACAACCTTGCCTTTGTTTAAAACAATATGCTTGCTGATATGTTCAAGGATATCTTTGCTTAGGGAGTCCAAAGGTTTTTCATTAGGATTGATCAGCGTATCTGCTAGATGCAAAAACCGTAGGTAAGAATTTGTCATTTTGGAATGGTCTCCTCTTTTTAAGTATGATGGGTCTGTGCCCATGTTTTCATTAAATCAAATACGAATTCCCATTATCCTCCTAAAAATAGGAGTACCGTTTTGCCTATACTTTTTCACTCTATATGTTGTTAAAGCTTTTCCGGTTTTAGAGAATCGACCCGAATTAAGTTATTTCGTTTATCTTCCAGCCGGCATTAAAGTACTTTCAGTGCTCATTTTTGGTTGGATGGCTGCTATAGGTGTGGGTCTAGCTGTATTTATTAGGCTTATTATTTTTCAGCCAGAGCAACATTGGTACATATGGTTAATGGTTGCATTGGTCGGAAGTATTGTTCTGGTACTCGCGGTGAATTTAACGCTTAAGGGCTTGGGTATTGCGCGAGATCTACATAATCTGAAATACCGCGATGTCGTAACACTAGCTTTGTTTGCTAGTATTGCTCACGGCTTTAGTTATACCTATGTGATTTTTTTAATTCATAACTATGCTTTTGACAACTTCGTGCGTGAAAGCATGATTATTGTCATGGGCGGTTTTTTTGGAAACATGTTGGTTATCGGCCTGTTGACTTATTTTGCCCAACATAGTCGATGGTTGCAGCAACAAATTCAACGACTCAATAAAAATAGCGCCTAAGTTAGCCTGAAATCTAAAGACGCCAGTATTTATTCTTCAAGCAGGCTTCTAAGCATCCAGGCCGTTTTCTCATGAACATCTTGTCTTTGGGTAAGTAAATCAGCAGTTGGTTGATCACTTGCTTTTTCTACCAATGGAAATAATTTACGGGCTGTCTTTGCAGTTGCTTCCTGTGCCTTTACAAGCAATCTAACCATCTCCATCGCTTTCGGGGTTCCCTGCACCTCATCAATAGAGGTCAGTTTGGCAAATTCTTTATATGTTCCAGGTGCTGGCTCACCAAGTGCCCTGATTCGTTCGGCGATAAGATCGAGCGCCGCCCATTGCTCTGTATATTGGGCCATGAACATAGTATGAAGGGTATTAAACATTGGCCCCTTTACATTCCAATGGAAGTTATGGGTCATCAGGTAGAGAGAATAGCTGTCAGCTAAAAGAGCTGATAAGCCTTTGGCAATTGCTTTACGATCCTTTTCGCTGATACCAATGTCAATTACAGTTTTGTTTGATTTTGTGGCCATGGTTATATCTCCTTTGATCAACGAACACCATAGAATCATTATCAGGAAATTATTTGTTATTGGCCTAACAAATAATTTTGATTTCAATAATCCGAAAAATCGATAATATGAATAGATTCGTTTACGATGAGGTAGTAAATGTTTTGAGTAACACCAATGAGTGAGGAATTATGAAAAGATTTTCTTTAACACTTTCTATTGCTATGGCCACAGTGTGCCTAAGCGCGTGTCTTGCGAGCACGACATCACCAGTTGGTGTCAATTGCGATTTCAGCCAAGAAAAACCATTATGGGAAATGCCAGTCGCTTGTCAGGGCAGGTAGTGTGTGGCGTGGGTGAGAAACAATCGCTTTAATTTAAAGGCACAGAAAATAATGAGACTGATTAACTGTATGAAACATGCCATCTTGGCAGTGCTTGTTGGCTTATTTAGCGTCACCCCAGTACTTGCAGCAGATATTCAAGTAATTACTTCAGGCGCATTTGCTGAAGCATTGAAGGCTTTAGTGCCTGAATATGAGAAGCAGTCACCAAATAAGGTAATCATTTCTTATGGCTCATCTATGGGTACGGCGCCGGATTCAATTCCTTCAAGGCTAGCAAGAGATGAAAGGTTTGATGTCTTGATTTTGGCGGCACCCGCATTAGAAAGTTTTATAAAGAGTGGCGCAGTGCAGCCTGGAAGTCGTGTAGATTTGGTTGCTTCTGTTATTGGCGCTGCTGTTAAGGCGGGCGCTCCCAAGCCTGATATCAGCACCGTTCCAGCCTTAAAGCAAGCCTTGCTCAATGCAAAATCTGTGGCTTATTCGGCTAGTGCAAGCGGTACTTATTTATCCACCGAGCTATTTCCTAAATTAGGTATTGCTGAGCAAATGAGTAAAACAGCTAAAAAGATTTATAGCGAGCGTGTTGGCACGGTAGTAGCAAGAGGCGATGCAGAGCTAGGCTTTCAGCAAGTTAGCGAATTAATTCCAATATCGGGAATTGATTTCATCGGAGAGATTCCTCCCGAAGTTCAACAAACGGTTTTGTTCTCTGCGGGCATTACTAATAACGTTGCAAACCTTAATGCTTCAAGAGATCTCATTGCATTTTTAGCCTCACCGAAGGCAGCCCCCACTATTCAGAAGGCGGGCTTAAAGCCAGTAATGCCCACGTTGCCTTGGTAGCTTAAATCTTGATTATCAGTTTTGGTGATTATGTTTTACAAGGTTTTGTGCTGGGCTCGCTTGGCTTGGCGGCCGGAATATTGGGCGGCGTTATCGGGTTTGGAACCACCATCATTTTGATGCCCGCCCTTGTTTATTTCTATGGACCGATTCAAGCAATTCCAATTATTGCTTTGGTAGCTACGGTTGCCAATTTATCTCGTATTTTTTTATGGTGGAGCCAGATTAATTGGAAAGTGTGTTTTGTCTATAGCCTAACTGGGGTTCCCGCGGTGATTTTGGGCGTAAATACCTTGGTTGCTTTAAATGAGCGACTGGTAGAAATAACCCTAGGATTTTTTCTGATTGCTTTAATCCCAGTGCGAAGGTGGATGCGCAAGAAGAACTTTTATTTAGAACTTTGGCAAATGGGCCTGGTGGGTGCCGCAATCGGCTATCTGACGGGGATTGTTGCTACTACGGGGGCAATCAATACCCCATTTTTTTTGGCTTACGGCTTAAGCAAAGGCGCATTTTTAGGAACTGAGGCCGCAAGCACTTTGTCAATTCTCTTTACGAAGGGGATTACTTTTCATCAACTCGGTTTCCTGAATATCACAGCAATAGTTCAAGGTTTGTTTATTGGAGTATTTGTTTTGGTGGGAGCAATTTTTTCAAAGAAAATAGTTTTAGCTCTCCCAGAAGAAAAATTCTTAATGCTAATGGAGTTGGTCATGTTTGTTTCTGGCGCATCTATTCTCGTGATGACCTTTTAGTTGTCCTGAGCTATTTAAAGCGGTAAGCAAGCGCTGCAAAAATATTGTCTTGAAATGAACGATTTAGAACTGGGCTGTTATTGATGCCGTTGCCTAACCATTTGCGACGCCCATAGAGGTTGATGTACCAATTGTCTACAACTGGAATTTCTAGCATGAATCCTGCTATTAAATTATTAGTGGCGGGCGCAACGTAGGTGCTGTAGCCCGTTGCATTTGCTTCGCCAGTATTCATGCCATAGTAGTAGTTAGCGTATTGACTGGATTGTCTTTCAATTCCAAGCTCTGGATACAAAATAATATTTTTATAAGTCTCTACTTCTGCAAAATACAAAAGCTCATAAAGAGCGCCATGGGATTTACCAAAGTCATGATAGGCATTTGCAAAAAAACCACCAATCGGTGTTTCTTGATAAGTACCAATACCCAAAGGAATTGGATCGCTACGATTAATCGATGCGCCATTAAATGGCGACTTAACTTTGTAGGTATTTAGGTCAATTTTCCCAATCAGCTCAAGATATCCATTGCCCAACTCAAATGTCTTAATGCCGACTTCATCAATTCGTACAAAGAACCGTTTGTAATCAAAAAAAGCATAAGGAAGAACTAAAGATTGTGTGCCCTCTGTGCCAATATGCATATTAGAGCTGTAAACAGCGACACCAATATCGCCGACGATTCGATTTGGCAGGCCATTGGGCACATCGACGGGCTCCAGGTCTATGGCGTAGGCAGAAATGGATAGCACCAAGGCTGCCAAGCTAGTGAAGAGCCTAATCATGAATTTCATTGTGTCATCATAGGGCATTTTGGCGCGGCTATAGATCTAAATTATCTAGAGCCACATTTTCTAAATGGGTTGTGTCGGCCCACTTATCTACTTGCCATGAATGTCCGTTATAGCTGATCCAGTTTAGGGATGCATTGGGTACGGCTACCGCTTTTTCGGACTCCAGAGATTGATTGCTAGCGAGTCGATACATCATATCTAGTGCGCCTCCATGGCTTACCAATAGTATGGTTTGACCTGCATGCCGAGTTCGAATATTTTCCAAAGCAGTATGAATGCGATTGGCAAACTGTTTAATACTTTCCCCACCCTCTAGTGGGTGATCAAGATTCCGGCTTAGGTGAATAGACCAGAGTTCTGGTTTGATCTGTGGAGCCTCATCAATGGTTAGGCCTTGAAGCGCTCCAAGATGGCGCTCCCGAAGAGTCTGATCTGAAATGGATTTAACGCTAAATTGTTTTTCTATTGCACTTGCCGTGCTGGCCGCACGTTGTAAATCGCTCGAATATAAAACATCAAATTGCAAATCAATTGCCTTAAGTGCCTTTGCCATTTGTATTGCTTGGGCAATACCGTGTTGGTTTAGCGGAATATCGGTGTGGCCCTGAAGGCGACGCGCGACATTCCAATCGGTTTCACCATGACGGACTAAGCAGAAGCGAGTGATTTTCATACTAATTTTTCAGTGTCCAGGCCCGTGGATTATGTTCAAAGCCTATGTGCTCATAGTATTCATTTGCTTTTGGTGCCGCTAGCAGAACAATCATGCAGTTAGGACCCAGGCGTCTTTGAGTTTGTGCAATGAGCTCTTTGCCAATGCCTTTGCGTTGATATTGTTCATCAACCGCAAGATCAGCCAAATATGCAACATATGAAAAATCTGTTAACGATCGTGCAATCCCAATTAACTTATTTTGATCCCATGCAGTGATGGTGAGATTGGCATTGTTTAGCATTGCCTCAAAAGTTTCTTTGTTATCAACTGGCCTGCGCTCACCCAGTGTTGAGCGAATATATAAATCAATTGCTTCTTCGGCTGTAACTTTAGCGTCGTCTCGATACTGAATCATGATTCATCCTTTGTTTGTAGGCTCAATACATCGCCTACCGAAATTTCTCCGATATTCATAATTTCAGCCCTTAAGCCGCCCCGCCCTTCAAATGCATCTATAAAGTTTGTTTTACCCAAGAGCTGAGCAGGTCTTTGACAAGGCGTACACAGTTCTACACCTTTCAAAATTAGTGCTCCTAATACAAATGTTTTACCAACCAATAGATTGAGATCATCCGCGCTCATATTGCCAATAACAATATTTCTGCGGGTTTGTGAAGCATCGAAGGTTGGCTCTTCTCCAGCCATGAGCCACTCATTAGCAATAGCTATACCCGATTCAGTAATGAGGCTGAGATGGCGTATTTTGCCGGGAGTTGTATCTGAGTAAGCACCTTTACCGTTAGTGTATCGATCCCCTTTTATTCCCATTGGAATGATCTTTGCTTTGGACAATGATTGCATCGGGGCGCCAGCAGTCGCAGCAATATAAATAGCTTGAATATGGGGCAACGTTGTATCCATGGGTATTTGTATATTACAGCTCATCGCCTTTGCTTTATTAATACAATGATCTCAAATACATCAAAAGGAACGAGATTGAACCAAGAAAGTAAGGGAATGTTGATAGGCTTTATCGGCATTCTGATTTTTAGCTTGACCTTGCCCGTAAGCAAGATTGCTGTTCTTAGCTTTGATCCTTATTTCATTGCATTTGCTAGAGCCCTTTTGGCTGGCTTGGTGGCTTTGGCTTATCTAATTTACAAACAAGCGTCTTTGCCTCAAAGATCCGACTGGATCAAGTTTGTCATTATTGCTCTTGGTGTTGTATTTGGTTTTCCAATATTTACTACTGTGGCAATGAAAGAAGGATCCTCTTCGCATGGCGCGGTCATACTGGGCATGATGCCTTTAGCTACAACCGTAATCGGAGTGGTTCGCTTTAAAGAACGTCCATCAATTGGGTTTTGGTTGGTATCTCTGCTCGGCGCCTCATTAGTTGTGGTTTATGCATTGTTAAAAAGCGCAGGAAGTTTTACTTATATCGACGGTCTTTTGGTGGCAGGAGGCATTTGCGCCTGTATCGGATACGTTGAGGGCGGAGAGCTGTCTCGTCGCATGAACCCGCGCGCGGTTATTTCTTGGGCTTTGGTGGTTTCGCTTCCAATTAATGCCATTGCCGCTTTCTATATGTTCACGCCAGAGTATTGGAATGCCGATGCACTTGCTTGGACAAGCTTCATTTACTTAAGTCTTTTCCCCATGTTTCTCGGCTTCTTCTTTTGGTATGAGGGTCTAGCTATTGGCGGTATTGCCAGGGTCAGTCAGGTTCAGCTCATACAACCATTTTGTACATTAGTGGCTGCCAGTGTTTTATTGGGCGATCATTTAACGGCAATGAATATGGTGTTCGCATTCTTGGTGGTTTCTACAGTGATCTTAAGTAAAAGAATGCTGGTCAAGCGCACTTAATTTATATTTGGATCATGATCAATATTCCCAATCTTATTTTTGCTTTGGTGATGGGTTTTTTAATGTCTGCCAGCATCACCCTTGCAACAACATTTGTTCGCATTGGCGCTGTCGAGAATTTCTTTTGGCTTTGGTTAGAGGTATGGCTAGTCGCATATCCTGTCGCGATCGTTTGTATATTGGCCTATCGACCTTTGGCAACGAAAATAACCGCGGCAGTTCTTGAAAAGCTAAAGAACTAAGCATGAAGATTATTTGTCTATTAATAAGTGTTTTTGCGCTAGTGGCTTGTACACCGGTGTACACGGATGCATCGGATTCAAACCATGTCACTTTTTTGAATGCAGATGGCGAGTCAATTGATCAATTGACTCAAAAGGCAAATGCTTACTGTGCCCAGTATGGCAAGGTGGCCAAGTACAAAAGTGGCGACTCTTCTCTAGCAACCGTCTTTAGTTGCAATTCAGTACGTTGATGCTTTTTAGCCGGCTAGGTCTGATTGATAAATGAGGCCGGCGTGCTCTCTTAAGGCATGGAACTGGATCGATTCCCAACGTTGTTGTGCTACATCTAGCTCAGACTTATGAGATGCCAGAAATACTGGTGCCCCAACAACGTCTTCTGCCATACGATGAATATTTTCTTGAGTAAATTTTTTGAGTGCTACAGGATCATCAGAGCTCACCCAGCGAGCAAGGCTATAGCGTGCAGGTAGCAAACGAACTTCAGCGCCGTATTCTGTCTGAAGGCGGTGACTAACCACTTCAAATTGCAGTTGTCCAAACGCACCCAACAACATGATGCCTCCTGCCATTGGACGAAATACTTGAATTGCGCCTTCTTCACCAAGCTGCATCAGTCCCGTGCGTAACTGCTTGGAACGTAATGGATCAGCCGATTCAACTAGTCGAAAAATTTCTGGGGCGAAGAACGGTAGACCAGTAAATTGCAGTTGCTCACCTTCGGTTAGCGTATCGCCTAAGCGCAATAGCCCGTGATTTGGTAAGCCAATAATGTCGCCTGGAAAGGCTTCATCCAAGATATCGCGACGCTGCGATAAAAATGAAAGCGCATTGTTGGTGCGGACTTCTTTTCCGTTGCGACAAATCTTCAGTTTCATGCCGCGCTCAAAATGGCCAGAACAAATTCGTAAGAAAGCTACGCGATCACGATGAGCGGGATCCATGTTTGCTTGAATTTTAAAAACTACTGCTGAGAACTTATTTTCTGCTGGACTGACTTCACGTTGTAGGGCTTTGCGACCACCAGGCGAAGGGGCTAGCTCAACAAGCGTGTTCAAAATTTCTCGAACACCAAAGTTATTAATTGCGGAGCCAAAGAATACGGGAGATTGGCGACCAGCCAGAAAAGCTTCACGATCAAATGCTGGCATTGCTTCTTTAATTAGCTCAACCTCCCCCAGAGCATTTTCAAGATCAAGACCAAGGCGCTCTTTAAGTGCTGGATCATTAATATCAATAACTGTATGAGAGTCTTCAGTGACGCGGTCTTCGCCAGCCTTGAACATGCGCATGCGATTATTGGCAATATCAATTACCCCGGCAAATGATTTACCCATACCTACCGGCCAGGTAAATGGCACCACTTCAATGCCGAGCGCGGATTCAATTTCATCCATTAGCTCCATTGGGGGCTTTACTTCGCGATCCATTTTGTTAATAAAGGTAACAATCGGCGTGTTTCGTGCGCGACAGACTTCTAGTAAGCGCAATGTTTGCGATTCCACACCATTTGCTGCATCAATAACCATTAAGGCAGAGTCAACCGCAGTAAGAACCCGATAGGTGTCTTCAGAGAAGTCTTGGTGTCCTGGGGTATCTAAAAGATTAATAATGCAGTCACGATATTCCATCTGCATTACAGAGCTTGCTACAGAGATGCCGCGTTGTTTCTCAATCTCCATCCAGTCGGATGTGGCATGTCTGCTGGCTTTGCGGGCCTTAACACTTCCAGCAATCTGAATTGCACCCGCGTAAAGCAATAGTTTTTCTGTAAGTGTAGTTTTGCCAGCATCTGGGTGAGAGATGATGGCGAAGCTGCGACGTCTTAGTACTTCTGCGGCGGGGGTGCTGGGGGTATTAGTTTCGATGGTAATTCTGCGTTGATTGATCTAGTTCGGAGGCAATTATAAGCGGGCAAGCCTCGCTAGAATTGCTCTCCTGGCTTGAGATAGCGCCATTGGCCAGGCGGCAGAGGGCCTAAAGACACACGCCCCATGCGCACACGTTTCAATCCAAGCACTCTTAGGCCCACCATTTCACACATACGGCGAATTTGACGTTTGCGGCCCTCCCGTAAAACAAAACGCAATTGCTCTTCATTTTGCCAACTGACTTGAGCCGGTTTGAGCGCAACACCATCTAAAGATAAGCCATGTCTTAGACGATCCAAATCCTCATAAGAAAGCCTGCCTTCCACGCGCACCAAATATTCTTTTTCGATTGGACTATTTTCTCCAATTAATAACTTGGCAATTCGACCGTCTTGGGTCAGAACAAGTAGGCCCGTAGAGTCAATATCTAAGCGACCTGCAGGCGCAAGGCCTTTAGTGTTAAAGCGGGGGCTACGATTTTTATCGAGTGGATTAGGAAAGTAGTTCTCAGGCGTAATTAAAGATGCAGCAGGTTGATACTCTTGTTCATCATCGTAATGAGAAATAAAGCCAACAGGCTTATTCAGAATGACCGTAATTCGAGAAGCTTGTTGTGCCTTGGCTCCTGATTGCAGCTCAATTTTCTGGTGACGATATGCACGAACGCCTAGTTCGTTGACCACCTCTCCATCGACCGTAACTAGTCCTTGCTCTATATAAGAGTCAGCTTCGCGCCTAGAGCACAAACCAAGTTCAGATAGCAATTTAGAGACGCGTACTTTTTCTTCCATAGCCACATTATCCGATAAAGAGGCATCTGTCTTGCTGTAGAGATTAAGTTCTGACGATATGAACGCTACAAGGGGCCTCTTCGACAATCTTGGTCATTGAGGTTCGCCAAGGGGTTACTTTGTTTGGTAGTTTGTGTGATGCGCCGATCAAAATAAGTGAAGCATCATTATCTTTTGCAAATTCGACAATTCGTGTTGCTGGATCCATCGCTTCCAGTACGTGATATGAAATTCGCTCTGGTGGAAGTTTGAGTGGTTTTGCCCAATCCATCAATTGCACTAAGTGACCACGAACAATGCCGCTTGCGGTTTCGCTTTCAAGATTACCCTCAAAGGTTGGAGTGCTTGCAATCGTGCTTATACAAACAAGTCGACTTTCTGGGTAAGCCTGCAGTAAATTTTTTGCAGTAGTTTGCATTCTTTCGCGTAAATTTTCATCGGACTGGCGCGTATCAATCGCAGCGATCATTAGCGGCGCATCATAGTTCCCCATGCTAGGTTTTGGGCTTGGTGAGGGCTCATAGCCAGCCGCTCTAAACATCCCCTTTAGATTTTCCCAAAAGCTTGGCGGTTCAACGCGATCTGCGCGCTCAGTCAGGGTGACGCCGTCTGGATCTCGCAATACTTGGCGTAGGCGAGCGGCGCTTTGATAGCGATCTGCAGCACGAGGCTCAAGACAGCGAAGAACAATTTCTTGAAGCCAGCGAGGAATTTCTCTGCGAATAGCGCGTGGTGGAAATGGTTTCGCCCACATTCGTCTTCTAAGGCCTGACATTGTTTGAGGATTTCCATGGGGAAGCTCACCAGTGAGTAGCTCATACAGGATGGCGCCAATGGAATAAATGTCGCTCCGAGAGTCTGTGCGTATCCCAGCTACTTGCTCTGGTGAAATATAAGGCGCTGAGCCAACGCCCTTGCGCATTTCTTCAGCCAGCAAATCTGGAAAACGATCGTGGTGTGAAAGACCAAAATCAATTAGTGTCAGTTTGCCTTTGTCATCAATCAGAATATTTTCTGGCTTGATGTCCAAATGAATTGCATCCTGAGAATGTAGCGATTGAACTGCTTGCGCAAGGTCAGCCCCGATGCGAACAACCTCGTCAATCGTAAATTCTTTACCCTCTTTAATTAAGTCTTCGAGCGGCCTGCCTTCCACTCTTTCCATTGCAATATAGGGCCTGGTTGCCATATTGCCGGCACCTAAAAATTTAGGAACATACGGACTTTTTAAAGAGCGCAAAATGGTGAGCTCTGTTTCAAAACCAATCAGACTTTCTACTGGCTGATCTCTTCCCACTCTTGGGATTTTGAGGAGTATCGGAACATCAATTCCTTCTTTGGTTGCCGAAAAAAGGCTTGCCATTCCCCCACGATGCACTTCTTGCCCAAGAACAAAGCCATCAACGACTTTGCCTTCTTGGAATATATCGTCTACTGCTTCAATTTCTTTATTTATGGGCATAGCCTACTTGCCCGTAATTAAACGGTTAGCCAAATCCTCTGGCAGCCCTGCGCGCCTGACTTTATCGGCTGCTGTAAAGTGATCATAGGCAGTGCGATGAAAAGTGAGAACTTCTGTTGCTGGCTCAAACACTGCAAAACAAGCCTCAGGATTTCCGTCTCTAGGTTGACCAAGTGAGCCTACAACACCAACCCATTGGCGATGTTGAAGGACTGGAATTTCATCTCCTGGATGTGGTGCAAAACGAATGAGTTTGCCCACCGCACTTTGATAAAACAGAGCTTGCTCATGTGCATGGCCAACAAATGTGTAGCTCTTTCCAGAGCTCTGCGCGCAGCGCCACGCGCTCATACTGTCCGTAACGTAGTTCCAGTCAGCGGGGTTATGGGCAGAAGCATGCACAAAGCATATTTTTTCTTCTTTAATAATTAATGGAAGATCCTTTAGAAATTGCACGTGAGCATTGCTAAGCTTACTCTTGGTCCATTCAATCGCGGCATTGGCGCTTGCATTCATGTGATTGCGACTATCTTTGAAAATCGCCTCATCATGATTGCCAAGAATTGCTAACGCTTTTTTAGAATCAACTAGTTCAGCAATTCTTTCGATAACCGCAACCGGGTCTGCGTTGTAGCCAATTAGGTCACCAAGAAAAACCATGCGAGTGACCCGAAGCTCTTCGGCTCTAGTCATGCAGGCCTCAAAAGCCTCTAGATTGCTATGAAGATCAGCAAACAGTCCAATGCGCTCAGTCATCTTCTAATGATAGGACAAAAGTCCTTTAGTTAGAAGGGTTGTAGGGGTTTGCCTCTTGATTTGGGCGATTTTTAAAGCGCTTGTGAACCCAGTAATATTCAGCGGGCCGTAGACGAATTTCATCCTCAAAGCGCCTATTTAAGCGCGCTGTATCTTCTTTATGGTCGGCAGTGGGAAAGTCTTTTAAAGGTTCGCTGATCTTGCAGAGATATCCTGATCCATCATCTTTTAGAGTGGTAGTCATTAAGCAAACATTAGCACCAGTAATGTTTGCAAGACGAGAAACAGTGGTAATCGTATTTGTTTCAATTCCAAAGAAGGGGACAAACTCAGAATCTTTAAGTCCGAGATCGATGTCTGGCGCAACAATAATAAGATCGCCATTACGAATCTCGCGAATAATAGCTTTTGTATTTCCTTGGCGATCAATAGAGTTACCCCCAAATCGATTACGCCATTCAATCATTTTTTGATTAAAGAAAGGGTTTTTCATTCTCTGGAAAAATCCCGAGGTTCTTGGCCAATTCATACGCTTAGCCAGAGCGCTCAAAATTATGGCTCCCTCAATTCCGGTAAAGTGCATATTCACTAGAATCCGAGGCTTGCGACTTGTCAAATCAACTGATGATTGCACTTCAATTAACTTCGAGAGTTGCTTTTCGCTACCCAGCCAAATAATGCTTTTTTCTACTAGGCTTCGACCCAATAAGCGCCAATGCTCTTTTCTCAATAGATTGATCTGCGATTCGCAAAGTTCGGGGAAGCATAATTTCAAATTGATTTTGATTGCGCGATTACGATCACTAGGAATGTTGGCTGCAATATATCCAAGTCCATAGCCAAGCGACACCAGAACTCTGTAAGGAAGTATTGATAGTAGCTTTAAGCATGCAATGCTTGCATGATTTGTAAAAGCGCTTAACACTAACTTTTACTCTGACTCGTAACGTTTGATTGATTTTGCGTAACGATCCAACATTTCTTCCGTTGAGCTGCAAGACATGCCAAGATCATTAACTAGGCCAGTATCCAAACGATAAGCCCAGCCATGAACTGTCAAGTCTTGGCCGCGAGACCAAGCATCTTGAACAATAGTGGTTTCACCGACATTCACCACTTGTTCGATAACATTGAGTTCGCATAAACGATCTTGGCGCTTAGGTGTTGGCAAAACATCACCAAGATAGCGCTCGTGCTTTTGATGAACATCTTTTACATGGCGTAACCAATTATCTGCAAGACCTACTCTTCTATCGCTCAGGGCTGCATGAACACCAGCACATCCGTAGTGACCAACCACCAAAATGTGTTTGACCTTTAAAAGATCAATGGCAAATTGAATAACTGATAAGCAATTGAGGTCAGTGTGTACAACTACATTGGCTACATTGCGATGAACAAACAGTTCGCCGGGCAACAAGTCTACGATTTCATTTGCAGGCACTCTGCTATCAGCACAACCAATCCAAAGATATTCAGGGGCCTGCTGACTTAATAGCCTTTTAAAGAAATCTGGGTCCTTAGCAACCATACCTTCGGCCCATTGGCGATTGCTTGCAAAGAGATGATCTAAAGCTCGAGAATTTTTATATGGCATGGGTTTAAGTTTAAAGTAGTTTGATGGCGCCAATTTGGTTAAAACAAACCCCCAAAGGAATGATGCTGAGTCTGCACTGCCAGCCAGGCGCTAAGCAAACCAAAGTGCTAGGCTTGCATGACGATTGCCTCAAAATCGCCCTACAAGCCCCGCCAATTGAAAATAAGGCGAATGCGTTGCTCGTAGCATGGTTATCTAAACAGCTAAGGGTGCCACAAAAACAAATTCAATTTATTTCTGGACAAAACAGTCGCAAAAAACGGCTTGAAATTCAGGGCGATATTGGCGCCGAACAAATTATTCAAACACTAATGCCAGATTAATATTTGAACTATCGATTTGCGGCTACCAAAAAATTGCCCACAAAATTCCCAAGATCAGCATCCATTTGCCAACGTAATAAATCGAGCGGTGCTTGGCTTTTAGTTTTTTAGCTTGGGCGCGAAGCTGGTAGAAATAAGTAAATAAAACGTTGACAAAACCAACCTTCTCGCCAGGAACATTTTGTGATGCGGCAGCACTCATAACATAGCGCCCAAACCAGCGATTCAATAGTTGCACTACTTTTGTGTGAACAGGCCTTTCAACGTCGCAGAACAAAACAATGCGCTGATGATCTGTTTCATTGGCGGCGTAATGAATAAATGTTTCATCAAACATGACAGGTTCGCCGTCTTTCCAGAAGTAACGCTCACCATCTACATCGATAAAACATTTAGGGTCATTTGGTGTTACTAAACCAATGTGATAACGCAGTGATCCAGCATAGGGGTCGCGATGACGCACTAGCGTTGCCCCTGGTGGCAGGGAGGCAAACATAGCGGCCTTAATCGAGGGTATTGATTTCAGCAAGGCAACGGTTTTGGGGCAGCTGGTTTGGGCAGATGGCAAATCTTTGCCATACCAATACAAGTGGAAACGTTTCCAGCCGGTTCTAAAAAAGGAATTAAAGCCAATATCGTTATAGCCAGTGGCAGCAGCAATTGCACCATCGGCATTTAAGGAAAGCGCTTCTTGACGAATAATTTCCCAGTTATCTTGCAAGGGTTTCATTTCAGGGAATTGGCTTACCGGAATAAAAGCGGTCGCCTTCACCTTTGAAAATAAATACAAAAGAGCATTTATCGGGGCGAGTAGAACTTGGTAATCGGTTAGTGATCTCACTACGCCAAAACGAACTTTCCCTCTGAAATAGACATAAATTGCTGATGCTACAAAGAGAAAAAAAATAATGTGACGAGCTTGCATTGCTTGTGCCAAATAAAGTGATGGATCAATTTTAATTTGTAACGAATGCCTCGGCACACTATTTCTTGTTCTTATAAGCACCTATACTTGATGTAAATCAAGAGAGTTGTCTCAGTTAGGGTTAATGTGGATAAAAATAGGAGAACACCGCATGAATAGCTTTACAAAATGGCTCTTAAGCCTTGTTTTAATTGGCTTAGTGGGTATTTCAGCATATACCTGGCTAATGCTCACTTGGAGCTATGGCAGTGGAGAAAGGGCTGGTTACGTGCAGAAATTCTCTAAGCGCGGCTATGTTTGCAAGACTTGGGAGGGGGAATTGGCGATGGTTTCTATGCCAGGAACAATGTCTGAAAAATTCCTCTTTACGGTGCGTGATGATGCTGTGGCGCAAAAAATAAATGCTAACTTAGGAAAAAAAGTTGCCATAAAGTATGATCAACATATCGGTTTGCCGACAACCTGTTTTGGTGATACAGAATATTTTGTTTCTGGTGTAGAAGTAATAAATGATTAATTTGCGGTGGTTTTAAAATTGTTGTAACTAAGCTTTATTTTTATAATTTTTTGTGGTTAAAATCATGGAAGCGCAATGTGCGCCGACATCAATATCTATAAGGAGTTTCACTTGAACAAAGCCGAACTAATCGCAGCGATTGCTGACGACGCGGAGATCTCTAAAGCTAAAGCAGAATTCGCATTGAATTCTGCTATTGAGAACATTATTAAAGCTGTAACTAAAGGTGATTCAGTACAACTGATCGGTTTTGGTACTTTTGCTTCTGGTAAGCGCGCAGCGCGTATGGGCCGCAACCCAAAAACTGGCGAGCCACTCAAAATCGCTGCTGCTAAAACTGTTAAGTTTTCTGCAGGTAAAGCATTTAAAGACTCAGTTAACAAGCGTAAGAAGTAATTCTTCATTGTTAATAAAAAAGCCCGGCATGCCGGGCTTTTTTATTACTGGAAATAAAAAAGCCATCATAAGAATGAAAAATAAAGAGCCCGCTGCATCAACTTTGAACTAATCGACGGTGTCGATGAATGCTCATCAAGATACCCGCACCAAATCCTAGCGTGACTAGCGCAGTGCCTCCATAACTAATAAATGGCAATGGAACGCCAACCACTGGGAGCAATCCACTTACCATGCCAATGTTCACGAAAGCATAGGTAAAGAAAATGAGTGTTACTGCAGCCCCCAGTAATCGCGTGAATAAATTGGGTGCGCTTGCTGAAATTGTGAGACCGCGTTTGATAAGGGCAAAGAAAAGTCCAATTAATATTAAGTTGCCAAGCAAACCAAACTCTTCAGAGAAAACTGCAAATACAAAGTCAGTATGTTTTTCTGGAATAAATTCCAAATGTGCTTGCGTACCTTGAAACCAGCCTTTGCCAAAAAAGCCACCCGAGCCTATGGCGATCATGGATTGAATGGTGTGAAAGCCTTTGCCTAGCGGGTCGCTACTGGGATCTAGTAGCGTGCATATACGATGCTTTTGATAGTTGTGTACAAAAGGCCATGCAACATCATGCGCACAAATAGTGCTGCCAAAAATAATGATTAAGAGGATGCCAATCATGCCAACCCCTACGAAGGGCAGTATCCATCTCCAGGGAAGGCCAGCCAAAATAATGACGTAAAGGCCTGCTGCGAAAACCAATAAAGCAGTTCCTAGATCGGGTTGGCGCGCAATTAGAAAAACAGGAATAGCCAAAATGATTCCGGCAACAGCATAATCCCATGCTTTTTGGATGCCCTCTCGTTTTTGGAAGTACCAAGCCAACATTAGCGGCATAGCAATCTTCATGATCTCAGAGGGCTGAATCACAATTCCAATATTGAGCCAGCGTCGCGCTCCTTTTTTGATTAATCCGAAGGCTGCGACTGCAACTAGCAGAGCAACACCAAGACCATAAATCCAAACAGCGCTTATTTCTAGCCACTTTGGTGGAATGCGAGAGACTAACCACATTACAGCAAATGACAAAGCCAGATTACGAAGCTCATCTGCAATTTGTACAGGCGTATTTTGGCTGGCAGATAAAAATGTGAAAAAGCCAACAGCTGCCAAGCCAAGCAAAATAAGGCCTAGATGGCGATCAAAGCCGGAAAAAAAACTAAAGAAGAGTGGTTGAAATTTTTTTATGGGGCTCTTTTCCATTCGGGAACCTCCCTGGGCCACTTGCCTTCAATATAGTAATCCAATGCCTTGCGTGCGATAGGCGCGGCATACTGTGCGCCAAAGCCTGCATTCTCAACAACCATAGCAATAACGATTGTGGGCTTGTCTGCAGGTGCAAAGGCAATGTAAAGAGCATGATCGCGTAAGAACTCTGCTGTGGCACCATGCTTGTAATCTTTCGAGTTCAAGCTAAAGACTTGGGCTGTACCTGTTTTACCGCCAGCTACATATCCAGCACCCCTGAATGCTGCGGCAGAAGTGCCAGAAATATTTACTTCAACCATCGCTTTTTTAATGACATCAATATTTTCTGAGCTAAGGTCGATGCGATAACTCTCTTTTGGGGTTGTGAGTACGCGATTGCGTGTAAATGGATCCTCGATAGCTTTGACTAGGTGGGGCTTCATTACCACGCCATTGTTAGCTAAGTTGGCCATAGCGTGCGCAAGCTGAAGAATGGTGAACGAGTTATATCCCTGACCAATGCCGAGCGAAATAGTCTCGCCTTCGTACCACTTTTGCTGCTCTGGTTTTTTGAAAGTATTTTTCTTCCAATCGGTAGATGGCAGAACCCCCCTTGCTTCGCCTTCTAAATCAATACCGGTAATTTGACCAAATCCAAATGGCTTCATGAAGTCATGCATCATGTTGACGCCCATATCGCGGGCGAGCATGTAGTAATAGGTATCACAAGATTCAACTATCGACTTTTGCATGTCCACAATGCCATGCCCACCTTTTTTATCATCGCGGAAAGTGTGGTTACCAAAATCAAAATAACCAGGGTCCGAAATGGTTTGAGATGGTGTGCGCTTTTTATTTTCTAGGGCAGCTAAAGCCATGAATGGCTTGTAGGTTGATCCCGGTGGGTAGATGCCTTTGAGTGGGCGATTATATAAAGGTTTTTGTGGCGAGTCGTTTAACTCTTTCCAGGTCACGGAGTCAATGCCTTCAACAAAATCATTGGGGTTGAAATTTGGCTTAGAAACAAATGCCAATACATCACCAGTTTCTGGTTCGATTGCAACGAATGCGCCGCGGAAATTTCCATAAAGTTGTTCGACTAAATACTGCAGCTTGACATCAACTGACAACACAATATTTTTCCCTGGAACAGAGGGTGAGCTAGAGAGCGTGCGTATCGGTTTTCCACCTGCTGTAATTTCAACCTGATCATATCCAGGCACACCACGCAAAACAGTTTCATAGCTCTGCTCCAGGCCAATTTTTCCTACGTATTGAATGCCTGGTAAGAAAGAGGCTTGCAATGCATCTGGATCGTCGGTCTTAGAGTTCTCAATTTCGGCTTGCATGCGCTCTTTATCGCGCTGCGAAACGCGACCGATATAGCCAACCAAGTGCGAGGCTAATTCGTTATAGGGATATTCACGGAAGTTTCTTGCCCGAATCTCCACGCCAGGAAAACGGTAGCGGTTAGCCATAAAACGGGCAGTTTCAGCCTCATTCAGCATGGAGCGTAGGGGAATTGTGCCCATGTTGCGAGAATCTTCTAGGGAGCGCTTGAAGTTACGACGATCTCTTGGGGAGATATCAATAATTTCAGAGAGTTCGTTGATCAGTTGATCTACGTTACCTTTGACTTCTTCCGCATTAACGTCAAGCGTTAATGCGGAGTAATTGCGACCAATTACAATGCCATTGCGATCAATAATTAATCCACGGTTAGCGGGTGCAGGTACAAGTGCAATGCGATTACTTTCAGCAAGAAGCGCATATTTGCTATGACTAATTAATTGTAGCCATACGAGACGTGTAACTAAAAGCAAAAAGCAGAAAGTAACAAACAAGGTCGCAATGTGAATGCGCTCTTGAAAGGAATCGAGATTCGGTTTTTTAAAAGAAACCATTCAGCTTCTTAAAGCGGGCGATTGTGATCAACGTCTATTGGTCGACGTTGGGGCGCCAATAAAATGCGTATTGCTAAGGGCCAAAGCGCTGCCTCTATCAAAGCTTGAATGGTGCCCGTTAAGGCCCACCAGTAAAGCTCTCCGCTAAGTAGCCAATGTGCTAAAACGGGAAAAAGAGAAACCAATAAAAATATCGGTATGAGGTGAAGAGCCTGCGATAAAACAGTTAAAGCGACAATACGTCGATGCCAAGAGATTGCAATGTATGCAACCAAGGAGTAACTAAATGCATGTAATCCCAGTAGATCAGAATTGTGCACATCCATGAGTAATCCAAGAATGAACGCCCAAATAACCCCAACGTAATGATGTTGGTGAATATTCCAAAACACAATGCAAATGATTAACCAATCAGGTACCCACCCATAATTTCCGATAGGCAAAAGATTCAGCAGCAGCGCGCAAAATAAACTGAAATAGATAAACACCGGATTGACCGGACGCAAGATATAGCCACTTTGAAAATCGATCATTGCATACCCCTTGCGCGAGTTTGACGGCGACCAGGAGTGTTGCTTTGAGCTCCAGGAGTGGGCTTAATGTTGCTAGGCGCTTTGGCGTCAAATTGAGGGTCGTATAGAAGGGCCAAGGCTTGGCGATAGCGATTTACAGCCCCCACGGGTTCGCAAAACACGTTGGAAGAGTTTTTATCCACATTACGTTCAATTTTGCTAATGACGGCGACCGCAAATCCGGGCGGATAGACTCCATCAATGCCAGAGGTTAGCAAGACATCGCCAACTTCTAGGTCGCTTGCTACAGGGAGGTAGCGTAATTCCAGAGGGTTACCGCGCCCGGCACCAAAAACAGCCGCTCTGAGGCCATTCCTGGCCACTTGGACAGGAACCGCAAAATCTCGATCTTCTAGCAGTGATACTTCCGCAGACCGCTCGTAGAGTCTTACTACCTGACCAAGAATGCCAATGTCATTGGCGATTGGGTTGCCCAGTTTTAAGCCGTCATTGCTGCCTCGATTAATCACAATTCTTTGTGAAATAGGGTTGGGCGGATTAAACAAGATTTCAACAGGCAAAGTTTTAAATGGAACCTGTTTTTGCAGCGCCGTTAACTCGCGCAAATTCTGATTTTCGATCATCAAAAATTCAGATTGATTCGCCAATAAAGAAAGCTCGGCTTGACGAACTTTCATGATCTGATTTTCTTTTTCTAAAGTGGAGCGCGTTGTGAAATATTCTGATGTAGCCTCAAATGCATTGCGTGGCGCCATCATGATGTATTCAAGCGGACGCAAAACCCAATTTGCATAATTTCGAATAGGGTCGAGTGCTTTAAAACGAAAATCAATCAGCATCAGAGCGATGCTGATTGACAGACAGACAATCAGTTTGAGTAAGGCCGGAATGCCCTGTCTGAAAAGTGGTGGAGCGCTATGTTGCAATTCCTTGGTCGACGAGTATGTCGTTTATTCGTGTGAGAACACGCCGCCCAATTTATCCATGCGCTCAAGAGCAATACCGCATCCACGAGCAACGCAGGTTAATGGATCTTCAGCCACATGAATTGGTAGACCCGTTTCTTCTAGCAAAAGACGGTCAAGGTCACGTAAAAGGGCTCCGCCGCCTGTTAGCATCATGCCACGCTCAGCAATATCAGATGCCAACTCAGGCGGGATCTCTTCGAGAGCAGATTTGACTGCCGTCACAATCTGATTTAGTGGATCGGTTAATGCCTCAAGAATTTCATTGCTGGTAACGGCGAAGCTACGTGGGATGCCTTCCGAAAGATTGCGACCCTTTACTTCCATCTCTCGTACTTCGGCACCGGGGAATGCTGAGCCGATTGTCTTTTTAATCAGCTCAGCAGTTTGTTCGCCAATGAGCATGCCATAGTTGCGCCGGATATAGTTGGTGATAGCTTCATCAAACTTATCGCCACCTACGCGAACCGATCCTTTGTAAACCATGCCGCCCAATGACATGACGCCAACTTCAGTTGTCCCGCCACCAATATCGACAACCATTGACCCTGCAGCTTCAGAAACTGGCAACCCAGAACCAATTGCAGCGGCCATAGGTTCTTCAATCAAAAACACTTGTGAAGCGCCTGCGCCTAATGCGGATTCGCGAATGGCTCGACGTTCGACTTGGGTTGATCCACAAGGAACGCAAATAATGATGCGTGGACTGGGTTTTAAAATTTTGCTTTCATGAACAAGCCTGATAAATTGCTTGAGCATTTGTTCGGTGATTGTGAAATCTGCAATAACACCATCTTTCATTGGTCGAATTGCCTCAATATTCCCCGGAACCCGACCTAGCATCGCTTTTGCCTCTTTACCAACAGCCAAAATCGTTTTTTTGCCGTTCGGCCCACCTTCTTGGCGGATGGCTACGACGGATGGTTCATCTAGGACGATTCCCCGCTCACGCATATAAATCAATGTGTTGGCGGTGCCAAGGTCAATGGCTAGGTCGTTTGAAAGGTAGCTGCGGAAAAAACCAAACATGATGTAGTGGGAAAATAGAAATTGTTAATGAAAATATTTTGAGATGATACTCTAAGCCCCATGAAACTTGATGATGTTCAGCGCATTGCGCACCTTTCCAGGCTTGAGTTAAGCCAAGCAGAGGCCGAGGCAGTTTTACCTCAGTTGCAGGCTGTTTTTTCCCTTGTTGAGGAAATGCAGGCTGTTAATACTGAGGGCCTTGAACCACTTGCTCACCCCATTTTGTTTTTGCGTGAACTGGCTCAGCCATTGCGCACTGACCAGGTAACAGAGTCTGATCAGCGTACCGAAAACATGCAATCCGCCCCCGCCCAGCAAGATGGCTACTTCTTGGTTCCGAAGGTGATTGAATGAGTTGGCACAACACTTCCGTTGCCTTAATGGCAAAAGCGCTGGCTGCAAAAGAGGTGTCCAGCAAAGAGCTAACGCAATATTTTTTGGATCGCATTGAGTCTGAAAAGCGGTGGAATGCATTCATTGATGTGAATGCTCACTTAAGTTTAGATCAAGCAAATAAAGCGGACTCACTCATTTCTGCTGGTAAAGCAGGTAAATTGACCGGCATCCCAGTTGCGCATAAAGATGTCTTTGTAACCTGCGGATGGAAGACCACTGCCGCCTCCAAAATCTTGGCTGATTATCAAAGCCCTTTCGATGCAACTGTGGTCGCCAATCTAGGAATTCCAGACGTCAATAACCCGAATGGTGCTGGGATGGTTTGTCTGGGCAAAACCAATATGGATGAGTTTGCGATGGGTTCATCAAACGAGAATTCGGCCTATGGTCCAGTGCTAAATCCATGGAATGCATCCTGTGTTGCTGGCGGTTCATCTGGAGGATCAGCTGCAGCTGTTGCCGCAGGTTTGGCGCCAATAGCCACAGGTACGGATACTGGCGGCTCAATTCGTCAGCCAGCGGCATTTTGTGGTCTAACAGGAATTAAGCCCACATATGGGCGCGTTTCTCGCTACGGCATGATTGCCTATGCATCCTCTTTGGATCAAGCTGGTCCGATGGGTAAAACGGCGGAAGACTGTGCCTTGTTGCTGACGGCGATGTCTTCGCATGATCCGCGTGATTCCACTTCTTTGTCTGATTCTGGTGAGGACTATGGACGTTACCTCAATCAAGCTTGGCAAGAGGGTAATGCAAATCCCGCAAAACCTTTAGAAGGTTTGAGAGTTGGCTTGCCAAAAGAGTTTTTTGCTGAGGGCCTATCTGCAGATGTTGCAAAGTCAGTAAACGAAGCCGCAAAACTGTTGGAAAGCTTGGGTGCTAAATTAGTTGAAGTCAGTCTGCCGAAAACGAAATTATCAATACCGGTGTATTACGTATTAGCACCGGCGGAAGCATCCAGTAATTTGAGTCGCTTCGATGGTGTACGTTATGGGCATCGCGCTAGCGAATACAAAGATCTCGGTGATATGTATCAAAAATCTCGCACTGAGGGATTTGGTGCGGAGGTAAGACGTCGCATCATGATTGGAACTTACGTTCTTTGTCATGGTTACTACGACGCATATTATTTGCAAGCTCAAAAAATACGACGCATTATTGCTTCAGACTTTCAGGCAGCATTTAAAGAGTGCGACGTCATCTTGGGGCCCGTGGCGCCTGATGTGGCTTGGCGCTTGGGTGAGAAGTCAAAAGATCCCGTGCAAATGTATTTGGAAGATATCTATACGCTGTCTACTAATCTCGCTGGCTTACCCGCAATGAGTACGCCTTGTGGATTTAATGCAAACAATTTGCCAATTGGAATGCAGTTGATCGGCAATTATTTTTCTGAGGCTCATCTATTACAAATCGCGCATCAATATCAGCAAGCCACTGATTGGCATTTGCGTCAAGCAAGCGAGGTGGCATGATGCAGTGGGAAGTTGTTATTGGTTTAGAAACACACGCGCAATTACAAACGCAATCTAAAATTTTTAGTGGAGCTAGCACTCGTTTTGGTGCCGCTCCGAATACGCAAGCATGTGCCGTAGATTTAGCATTGCCGGGTGTGCTGCCAGTTCTTAATCGCGAAGCCGTTGAGCATGCTATCCGTTTTGGATTGGCGGTAGGCGCGAAGATCTCACCAGCAAGTATTTTTGCTCGCAAGAATTATTTTTATCCTGATCTACCTAAAGGCTATCAAATTAGTCAGTTTGAGATTCCGGTTGTGGTCGGCGGGAAGATTGAAATTTTGGTGGGCGATGAAGTTAAGACCGTTGAACTTACTCGCGCTCATATGGAAGAAGATGCGGGTAAATCGGTTCACGAAGAAGGCTTTATTGGGCCGCATGGTGAGCCTTCCAGCGGAATCGATCTCAATCGTGCTGGCACACCTCTATTAGAGATTGTGACCGAGCCAGTGATGCGTAGTGCTGCAGAAGCAGTAGCCTATGCCAAGGCTTTACATGGCCTGGTTGTCTGGTTGGGTGTTTGCGACGGCAATATGCAAGAAGGATCTTTCCGTTGCGATGCCAACGTATCCGTGCGTCCAAAAGGCCAGGTTGAGTTTGGTACGCGTTGCGAGATTAAAAATTTGAACTCTTTCCGTTTCTTGGAAGAGGCAATTCAATATGAAGTACGTCGTCAAATTGAATTGATTGAGGATGGCGGTACTGTGGTTCAGGAAACCCGTCTATACGATCCTGATCGCGGTGAGACTCGCAGTATGCGTAGCAAAGAAGACGCAAACGATTATCGCTATTTCCCAGACCCTGATTTATTGCCAGTGCTGATTGATGATGCATGGATTGCTAAGGTACGCAGCACAATGCCTGCATTGCCTGCTGATCTGCGTGCGCAATGGCAAGCCGATTACGGACTAAGCGCCTACGATGTGCAGCTACTCAGCCAAGATCGCGATACGGCTAAAGTTTTTGAAGAGTTGTTAGCGATTGTTGGAAAACCATTGGCTAAAGCTGCTGCCAATTTAATTGCTGGAGAATTTGCTTCATCAATTAATCGCGCAGGGATTGCGATTGCTGATGCGCCTTTAAAAGCAAAAGATTTGGCGCCCTTACTTGCTCGAGTTGCTGATGGCACGATTTCAAACAAGATTGCAAAAGACATTTTTGCAACCCTTTGGGATGATGCAATCGTAGGAAAACCAATCAGTACTGTCGATCAAATTATTGATGCAAAAGGCTTGAAACAAATCAGTGATAGCGGTGCATTAGAGGCCATTATTGATCAGGTCCTTGCCGCCAATCAAAAATCAGTAGAAGAATTCCGATCTGGAAAAGACAAGGCTTTCAATGCTTTGGTGGGCCAGATTATGAAAGCCTCTCAGGGTAAGGCAAATCCCGTTCAGGTTAATGAATTGCTACGTAAAAAATTGAGCTAAGTAAGAAATTCAAGAAAGAGATACATGAGTGCGATAGATCCAAAACAGGCTGAGCAAGAAGAGTTGGTTGCTGAGTGGTTGCGCGCAACCCCAGGTTTTTTTGAGCGTTATGCCAATTTGTTTAATGAGATTCGGATCAAGCACCCGCACGAAGATCGCGCCATCTCTTTGCAAGAGCGTCAGATGACAGTCTTGCGTACACAAAACCAAGAACTTAATCGACGCTTGAGTGAGATGCTGCACTTTGGTAGTCGCAATGACAAAACGCAACAAAGTTTGGTCGCTTGGTTGTTGCGCTTAATAAAGGCAAACAATAAGGCTGATGTTGAAGCGGCAATTACTACTGGCTTGGCAGAAGTTTTTGAGGTTGAAGCTGCACAATTACTATCTCCTAATTCGGCATTTGGTCCTTGGGTAGATACGCCCTTGTGCGGCTCTGCTAAGGAATTGGCTGCTGCCAGTGTAGATTTGCTGGCTAGTCAAACTCAGATTGATCCCGAATGGCAAAGCATGGTGGCTATCGGCCTGCCGCTTGGTAAGAGCATTGGTGCGAATCAATCACCAGCAGTTCTTTTGTTGGCCAGCAAAGACGAGACTCGGTTTACTGCTGACATGGGCGCCTTCTATTTAAGGCAAATTGCAGAACTGACTGCTGCAGCTTTGGATCGTATCCAGGCTTATGAAATTAAAGCCGGCTGATCTTCATCCACTCATGCAAGAGTATTTGCATGAGCTTCATGTATTGCGTCAACTCTCTCTGCACACGCTAAAAGCGTATGGCATGGACTTAAGTGATTTACAAAACTTTGCACAAGATGATTCCGTTGATTTATTAAAGGTAACGAATGCCCATGTGCGTCGTTGGGCTGGACGTTTGCACTCCAAAGACAAGTCATCTAGAAGTATTGCTCGGGCTTTATCTGCATGGCGTGGATGGTACGACTGGTTGACAGAAAAAAATGCACGGCGCGATGCACAGGCGGGTAAAGTCAGCGTACGGTTAACCGCCAATCCTGTGGATGATGTTAAGGCGCCAAAGCGCCTTAAGTCCTTGCCTAAAGCCCTTTCTGTTGAGCAAGCGCTTGCGTTGGTGAATCAGGCTGTAAAAGAAGCGGCTGAGAAAAAAGATTTAGAGTCGATTCGGGATGCCGCCATTGTTGATTTGTTGTATTCCTCCGGTTTGCGTTTATCTGAGCTTCTAGGTATTGACGTCATGCAGAGTAAAGATCGTCAATATGAATCTGCAGGATGGCTAGATTGGGATGCCGCAGAAGTGACCGTTTTAGGCAAAGGCGGTAAAAGACGCTCTGTTCCGGTTGGTGCTCCTGCAATGCAATCTTTATTGGCGTGGAGAAACCTTAGGGATGCGAGCGGGGAATTATCTGAATCCCTTGCGCTCTTTTTATCTGCAAGTGGCAAGCGTTTATCACCACGCACAGTGCAGGCACGGTTGCGAACTTTAGCGATTCGTGCTGGCTTGCCTACTCACGTCCATCCGCATATGATGCGCCATAGTTTTGCCAGCCATGTGTTGCAGTCCTCACAGGATTTGCGTGCCGTTCAAGAAATGCTTGGGCACGCCAGTATTGCCAGTACGCAGATTTATACCTCTTTAGATTTCCAGCATCTAGCTCAGGCATACGATAAAGCGCATCCACGCGCCAAGGCTGGCAAAGCTTGAGGAACTAGGTAAGATAGTGGGTTTCCCGAGTGTGGGAACACAACACACAAAGATTTTTGGATTTTGATTGGATCGCTCATGGCATTAATCCCTGTAACTATATTGACCGGCTTTTTAGGAAGCGGCAAAACTACTTTGTTAAAACACATTCTGACTGAAGATCACGGTAAAAAAATTGCAGTGATTGAGAATGAGTTTGGCGAAGAAAATATCGATAACGATATCCTGGTCCAGGATCATGAAGAGAATATTGTGCAAATGAGTAATGGTTGTATTTGTTGCACCATTCGCGGCGATTTAGTTGAGGCGTTAAATGCTTTATGGGAGCAGCGAAAAGATAAAAAAATTCATTTTGATCGCGTTGTCATTGAGACTACGGGGGTAGCAAACCCAGGGCCTGTAGCCCAAACCTTCTTTATGGATGATGATGTTGCGGATCATTATGTGCTTGATGCCGTAGTGACTTTAGTGGATGCTAAGCATGGCCAGCAGCAACTGACTGAGCACGAGGAGGCCCAGCGCCAAGTGGGTTTCGCGGATCAAATATTTATTACGAAAACAGACTTAGTGTCGGCAGCCGAAGTTGAAGCTTTGCGTAGCCGTTTAATGCATATGAATCCGAGAGCTCCCATCAGTGCAATCTCTAAGGGCGTGGTTCCATTAAATGCTGTTTTAGATCTCAAGGGTTTCAATTTAAATGCGAAGTTAGATATTGATCCTCATTTCTTGGAGCAGGATGATCACGATCATGCTCACTGCGGTCACGACCACTCTCATGATCATGATCACAGTACTTGCGGACACGATCATAGCCATGACCACCATCATGGTCATGCTGGCCATACCGATCGCATTCAGTCCTTCGTTTTTCGTAGTGATAAACCCTTTGATCATAAAAAACTGGAAGATTTCCTGGGGGGTATTTTGGAGGTCTTTGGAGAGAAAATGCTGCGCTACAAGGGCGTGCTTTATGTCAAAGGAAGTAGCCGAAAAGTGGTGTTTCAGGGGGTGCATCAAATGATGGGCAGTGATTTAGCTGGTCCCTGGGGGTCTGAGCCCAAACAAACCCGTATGGTCTTCATAGGCATTGATTTGCCTAAAGACACCCTACTGGCTGGGCTTGAAGGCTGTTTGGTCTAGTCAGATTCGGGTACAATCCGCCGCCACGGCCAAGATTGTGAAAGCTTGAAGAATATTGGCTAGCAACAACAAAAGTTTGGCAGAATGAGGCAATAATGCTTCAAATCTAGGAAAGAATGAGATGACGGTAAAAACAGCAACAAAACCTGCAAGTACTGCGAAAGCAAGCAGCAAAGCTACGAGCACTAAAGCAGCTAAGGGCGCGCCTTTAACTGAGGCTGAATTGCTTAAGATGTCTGACAAGGACTACATGAATGCTGCCCAGTTAGATTTTTTCCGTCAAAAGTTGTTGACCTTAAAAGATGACATCTTGAAAAATGCATCCGAGACAACTGAACATCTCCGTGAAAATATTTTGGTTCCAGATCCAGCTGATCGTGCAACGATTGAAGAAGAGCATGCGCTGGAATTGCGCACTCGTGATCGTGAGCGCAAATTACTTAAAAAAGTTGAGCAAGCACTCGGACGAATCGAATCTGGTGAATATGGTTGGTGTGAAGAAACAGGTGAGCCAATCGGCCTGAACCGTTTAATTGCAAGGCCTACAGCCAATTTGTCTCTTGAGGCACAAGAGCGTCGCGAACTCCGTCAAAAATTATTTGGCGAATAAACACCATTTGTAATGACTAAGCATTTGACATCTATTAGCGATATCTCGCCTTTATTAAAGGCGGAGATTCTTGCTGAGGCATTGCCTTACATTCGTGCGTATCACGGTAAAACCATCGTCATTAAGTACGGTGGAAATGCTATGGTCGAGGAGCGACTCAAGGAAAGTTTTGCGCGCGATGTGATCTTGTTGAAATTAGTTGGTATGAATCCTGTGGTGGTTCATGGTGGTGGCCCACAAATTGACGAGGCCCTCAAAAAGATTGGTAAGACTGGAACATTTATCCAAGGTATGCGTGTTACCGATGAAGAAACTATGGAAGTGGTTGAGTGGGTTCTCGGTGGTGAAGTGCAACAAGATATCGTGATGCTGATCAACCATTTTGGCGGACAGGCAGTTGGCTTAACCGGCAAAGACGGCGGCTTGATTCATGCGAAGAAAATGATGATTCCTAGCGACACAGAGCCAGGTAAGAAAGTCGATATTGGTTTTGTAGGTGAAATCGAAGCAATCAATCCAGCCGTTGTGAAGGCCTTGCAGGACGATGCTTTCATTCCGGTAATTTCTCCGATTGGCTTTAGTGCGGAAGGTCAGGCATACAACATTAATGCCGATTTGGTTGCTGGAAAGATGGCAGAGATTTTGCATGCGGAAAAATTAGTCATGATGACCAATATTCCGGGTGTAATGGATAAAGATGGCAAATTACTGACGGATTTAACCGCTAGAGAGATTGATGGTTTATTTGCCGATGGCACTATTTCAGGCGGTATGTTGCCAAAAATTTCTTCTGCTTTAGATGCAGCTAAGAGCGGCGTAAATTCAGTGCACATAATTGACGGTCGCATTGAGCATTCTTTGCTGTTAGAAATTTTGACCGAGCAAGCTTTCGGCACGATGATTCGTTCCAGATAAGAAGATGACAATGCGCGAATCCATAGAGTCAGCAGAAATCAACAGCGCTAGCGTTGATGCTGGCAAGACACGCAAGCGCCCTCGTCCAGGCGAGCGCCGTTTGCAGATTCTGCAAGTGCTGGCAGAAATGCTGCAAAATCCAAAAGGTGAACGTGTCACAACAGCAGCTTTGGCAGCGAAGATTGACGTATCAGAGGCTGCTTTATATCGACACTTTGCAAGTAAAGCCCAAATGTTTGAGGGCTTGATTTCATTTATTGAGCAAACTGTTTTTGGTTTAATCAACCAAATTAATCAAAAAGAAGAATCAGGTCTTGCCCAGGCCCGAGGCATTCTGCAGATGCTCTTATTCTTTGCGGAAAAAAATCCTGGTATGACACGAGTCTTGTTGGGAGACGCTCTTTTGCAGGAGGATGATCGCTTGCAAGAACGTATTACCCAAGTTCTGGATCGAGTTGAGGCCTCTCTTAAGCAGGCTTTGCGTATTGCCCAGACTCAAGGCGGAGCATGGTCTAAGTTAGGACAAGAAGAAGTAAGCATCCGCGCAGCCATGTTGATGAGCTTTGTATTGGGGCGTTGGCATCGTTTTGCTAGAAGCGGTTTCAAAAAGCTACCAACAGATGCCGCTGATGTAAGTTTGCGTCTGCTATTGTCAGAATGAGCGAGTTACATCTCTCTAGAAATACCATTCATTTTGCCGAGCCACTGCCTTTGCAAAGTGGCGCCATGTTATCGGGATATGACTTAGTCATTGAAACTTATGGCAAGCTCAATGCAGATAAAAGCAATGCCGTACTCATTTGTCATGCTTTAAATGCTTCGCATCACGTAGCAGGCCCAAGTCCAGATAATCCTGAAGACATTGGATGGTGGGACAACATGATTGGCCCTGGTAAACCGGTCGACACAGATCATTTTTTTGTAATTGGCGTGAATAATTTGGGATCCTGTTTTGGATCTACGGGCCCAATGAGCCTAAACCCAGCTACAGGCAAGCCATATGGAGCCGATTTCCCGGTAGTTACGGTAGAGGATTGGGTAAATACTCAGGCTCGTCTTGCGGATAAATTGGGGATTCGGAAATTTGCGGCAGTGATGGGCGGAAGTTTGGGAGGTATGCAAGCCTTGGCGTGGGCTATTCAGTTTCCCAAGCGCCTTGATCATTGCATTGTCATTGCATCTACTCCAAAGTTAAGCGCACAAAATATTGCGTTTAATGAAGTGGCTCGTAACGCCATTCTGTCGGACCCAGATTTTCATGGCGGCAATTACTATGCGCATGGAGTAGTACCTAAGCGTGGCTTGCGTTTAGCTCGCATGGTTGGTCACATCACCTATTTGTCTGACGACGATATGGCTGAAAAGTTTGGTCGTGAATTACAACGCCCTCATGGAGAGTCCAAGGACTATCGCTTCAGCTTTGATGTGGAGTTTGAGGTTGAAAGCTACCTACGTCACCAAGGAGATAAATTCTCCACTTATTTCGATGCCAATACGTATTTGCTCATAACCCGTGCCCTTGATTATTTCGATCCTGCGCGCCGATCTGAAGGCAGCCTCAATCGCGCTTTGGCTGAAGTGCAGGCAAAGTTTTTGGTAGTGAGTTTTTCAACAGATTGGCGCTTTCCTCCAAATCGTAGTCGTGAAATTGTTCAATCGCTACTTAGCAACAAGAGCGAAGTTACCTATGCCGAAATTGATGCGCCACATGGTCATGACGCTTTCTTGTTAGATGATAAGCGATATCACAATCTTGTGAGGGCGTATTTCAAGCAAATGCGCGAGGTTCATCATGAGTAATTTAAATAAGCGCGCCGATTTTGCTGCCATCGCAAATTGGATTATTCCTAATAGCCAGGTGCTTGATTTGGGTTGTGGTGACGGCAGCTTTTTGGAGTTCTTGCAGAAACAAAAACCAGTGCATGCTTATGGTGTTGAGATAGATGACGGGAGAGTTTTAGCTTGTGTGCAAAAGGGCTTAAACGTTATCCAGCAAGACTTAGAGGGCGGCCTCGCCTTATTTGAAGACAATAGTTTTGATACGGTTGTGTTATCTCAGACTGTGCAAACGATTCATCAGACTGAAAAAATTCTGCGTGAGATTGTGCGCGTTGGCAAAGAGTCGATTGTGTCCTTTCCAAACTTTGGTCATTGGTCGCACCGTTTAGCGGTTGCGCTTGGTCGTATGCCTGTCTCAAAGAGCTTGCCTTATCAGTGGTACAACACTCCAAACGTACGCGTATTGACGGTTGCCGATTTTGAAAAATTAGCATCCAGTCTTGGACTTAAAGTCATTGATCAATGCATCTTGCATGATGGTCGACAAGTGACCTTGATGCCAAATCTGTTTGGTAGCCTTGCTCTATTCCGTGTCTGTCGCGCATAAGATAAACATCAAGGTGCTGTCCGCCATTCAATCTTGGTTAAAAGACTTTCGGGTGTATCTCGAATGGCCTTGCCTAAGAATGTTATTTCTAGGCTTCTCAGCGGGCTTACCCCTTTTGCTAATACTGGGAACTTTGAGTTTTTGGTTGCGCGAAGCAGGAATCGATCGCAGCACAATTGGCTACTTAACTTGGGTTGGGCTGATTTACGCGTTCAAATGGATGTGGGCCCCCTTGGTTGATCGTGTGCAAATTCCATTCTTAACTGCTCTATTGGGGCGCAGGAGAAGTTGGTTGATATTCGCGCAAGCCCTGGTCATTCTCGGCTTAGTAGGCATGTCTACTTTGGATCCCAAGCTTGCCCTGAATTCAATCGTATGGTGTGCTCTATTAGTGGCATTTGGTTCTGCTACTCAAGACATCGCTTTGGATGCATTTCGGATTGAATCAGCGAATAGCGATCGTCAGGCGGCGCTCGCGGCCACATATCAAACTGGTTATCGCTTAGCACTCATCTGGGCGGGTGCCGGCGTATTGTGGTTGGCCGCAAGAGCTGAAACAGGTAGCGGTTATGACGCTGGTGCTTGGCAATTTGCTTATTTGTGTATGGCGGCCTCGATCGGCGTTGGGGTTTTGACAACCCTATTTAGTAAAGAGCCTGCTCGTTATGAGTTAGCTAAAGCGCGCAATGCAAAAGCGTGGCTGTATCAAACTTTGATTGAACCATTTGCAGAATTTATTCGTCGCTATCGTTGGCATGCCATATTAATTTTGTCTCTCATAGCGATTTATCGTATTAGTGATGTAGTGATGGGCATCATGGCTAACCCGTTTTATGTTGATATGGGATACACAAAAGATGAGGTTGCGGCAGTTAGCAAAGTATTTGGCGTTGTGATGACTCTCGTTGGCGCCTTTGTGGGCGGAGTTCTCACGCTCCGATTCGGCGTTCTCAGAATTCTATTTGTGGGTGCCGTGTTATCTGCTGTAAGTAATCTGCTATTTGCTTGGCTTGCCCATCAGGGGCATGATTTGCACGGTTTAATCTGGGTGATTTCGGCGGATAACTTAAGTTCAGGAATCGCCAGCTCCGCGTTTATTGCATTCCTTTCATCTCTTACAAATATTCGCTACTCGGCAACGCAGTACGCTTTATTTAGTTCGATGATGCTGTTATTACCAAAGTGGCTGGCAGGATTTTCTGGCGTTTATGTTGACCACTTTGGATACCCAGCTTTTTTCTATGGCACTGCCATCATCGGCCTTCCAGTATTGGCATTAATCTGGGCAACGATGCATTTTCAAATTGTGCAGACCAAAAAAGAAGGCGAATAGTTTTAAAGCTTCCAGTCATAATCCACCGTTAGTGGTGCATGATCAGAAAAGCGTTCATCTTTATAGATGGTGGTTGTCTTGGCTGCAGCAGCAATCTCGGGAGTGCTGATTTGATAATCAATGCGCCACCCAACATTTTTAGCATAAGCTTGGCCACGATTGCTCCACCAGGTATAGCAAGTCTCTCCAGCCTTAGGCTCTAGTTTGCGATAAACATCGACATAGCCCACTTGATCAAATAGTTTGGTTAACCAAGCGCGCTCTTCAGGCAGGAAGCCCGAGTTTTTAAGATTGCCTTTCCAGTTTTTTAAATCGATTTCATGGTGGGCAATATTGACGTCACCGCAGAGAACAATTTCACGGCCAGATTTTTTAAGTTTGATGAGATGTGGCATGAAACTATCGAGGTAGCGATACTTAGCCTCTTGTCGCTCAGGAGAGCTTGAGCCTGATGGCATGTAAACCGAGATCACCGAAAGATTTTTGAAGCGCGCTTCAACATAACGCCCTTCCGCATCAAATTCTGCATTGCCATATCCGTAAAGTACTTCATCTGGTTGATGGCGTGTATAGATGCCACAGCCGCTATAGCCCTTTTTCTCCGCATGATGAAAGAAGCCATGTAGTCCATCAGGATTCAGAATGGCGTCTTCTAAATCATCGCGTTGGGCTTTGAGTTCTTGCATGCAGATGAAGTCAGCCTTTTGTTTGATGGCCCACGGTAGAAAGCCTTTTTTAACTGCAGAACGAATACCGTTGAGGTTCGCGGAAATGATGCGTAACATGTAGGTCTATGAGCTCAAATAATTCAAATCAAGATAACTTTATTCGTTTTGCCTTGGAGGCAAAGGTTTTGTCCTTTGGGGAGTTTAAAACCAAAGCCGGCAGGCTCTCTCCATATTTCTTCAATGCTGGTGAATTTAATGATGGCGCTCGTTTGGGCGCGCTTGGACGTTACTATGCAAAGGCGTTGGTGGAATCAAAAATTCCTTTCGATATGTTGTATGGGCCAGCCTATAAGGGCATTACTCTTGCAGCTGCGACCGCTATTGCTCTAGCGGACGAAGGTATTAATGTTCCTTATGCTTACAACCGCAAAGAAGCCAAAGATCATGGCGAAGGTGGCGTGTTAGTTGGTGCGCCGGTAAAGGGTAAGGTCATTATTGTTGATGATGTTATTTCAGCAGGCACATCAGTTAGAGAATCTGTAGACCTCATTCGCAAAGCGGGCGCTGAACCTGTTGCCGTATTAATTGCCTTAGATCGCATGGAGCGCTCGGGTAATGCGATAGAAATTGGCGACAAGTCAGCAGTACAGGCTGTTGAGCAAGAGTTTGGTTTGCCGGTAATTTCAATCGCGAATCTAACCGACCTAATGTCATTTTTGACAGCATCAAGCGATGGCCAGTTAACTGCTTATTTGCCAGCAGTAAAAGCGTATAGAGAAAAATATGGCGTCTAAGAAAAAGGTCTCTTAGATTTCTGTTTCACCTTCGAAAACAGTAACGGCTGGGCCTGTCATGATTACGGGCTGAATTTCATTATTCACAATTCCACCCCAAGCAATTTGGAGGTCACCTCCACGAGTATGTACCTTTACTGGTGAGTCAAGCAGTCCTCTGCGAATGCCTGAAACCACTGCCGCACAGGCGCCAGTTCCGCAGGCCAAGGTTTCTCCGGCACCACGCTCATAAACTCGCAACACTATCTCGTTGCGACCCATGATTTGCATATAACCTGCATTCACTCTTTTTGGAAAGGCGGCATGCTTTTCGATTTCAGGGCCTTCCTCTAAAACGGGGGCACTAGCAACATCAGCCACCACTTGAACGGCATGGGGGTTGCCCATGGAAAGCACACCCACCAAAGTATCGTGTGTCGCAGGATGATTCAGTGGCAGCGCATAGAGTGTTTCATGAAACTCTTGCATGCTTGCTAGGCCATTGGCATTGAATGGAATCTGGCTGTGCTCAAAAATTGGCGCGCCCATATTCACCTCAACTTGACCATCGGAATGAGACTTTAAGGTAAGGACGGTGTGCGCCACTTCAACACGCAGAGGATTTTTATTGGATAGGCCTTGGTCAAGCACAAAGCGCACAAAGCAACGTGAGCCATTACCACATTGCTCTACTTCTCCGCCATCCGCATTAAAGATGCGATAACGAAAGTCGGCATCGTCGCGAGTAGGTTTTTCAACCAAAAGAATTTGATCTGCGCCAATACCAAATTGACGATGCGCCAAGGCTTGCCATTGGTCGCGAGTGATATTGCTTAAGTCTTGATCGATGCCATTGAGCACAATGAAATCATTGCCCGCACCATGCATTTTGGTGAAGCGTAATTTGCGTCTAGAGTTGCTTAGAGTAGTGCTCAAAATAATCCATTAATCGTAAAGGCTTGGCTCGCCAGGAGGGCGATGCTTAAAGCGTTTATGCACCCAATAGTACTCTGCTGGCCTTTCTCGAACAAGTTCCTCAATATATTGATTGAGGCGAGCAGTGTCCTTTTCGACATCGTTGCTAGGAAAGTTTGGTAGTGGCTCGCTAATGTGGCACGTATAGCCTTTGCGATCTTTGTTCAGAGTTGTGGTCATTAAACAAACTTCAGCACCACTTAACCTAGCTAAGCGCGATACGGATGTGATGGTATTTGCCTGAATTCCAAAGAATGGCGCAAATATGGAATCACGGGGCCCTAAATCAATATCTGGGGCTATGAAAATAAAATTTCCAGTTTGGATTTCTCGGATCAGGTCGCGCAACCGGCTTTGTCTTTCAATTGATTTACCACCGAAGCGATTTCTCCATTCAATCATCTTTTGATTAAAGAATGGATTCTTCATTTTTTGATAAAGACCAGCCCCCTTAGGCCAATCACGTTGACTCGCCAGCACTGATAGCGCCATAAAGCCGCCCTCAAGGCCAACAAAGTGCGGATTGATGAGTAGGCGAGGTTTGCGATCTCCAAGCGTAATAGCGGACTTAATCGTCACAATGTCGGTAATTTGTTTGCCGCTTCCCAACCAAATTCTGCTTCTTTCTAAAACACTGCGACCAAACAATTTCCAATGTTCAAGCGCCAGCGCATCAATCTCTTTTTCATTGAGGTTTGGAAAACATAATCGCAAATTCGTTTTGACCACCTTGGCTCTGCTATTTGGTATGTGAGCCGCAAGCCAGCCAAGTCCATAGCCAACATAAACAGTAATGCTGTAGGGAAGAAACGCAAATAAGCGCAATAGGCTAAGCGCTAAAAAATTAAAAAGGTTTGAGAGCCAGTCCATGCTCAAAATGATAATGTTCTTTACTTGTTTGGCGGCAACTCTGCGCCCGTTGGATGCTTGTAGCGGTTATATGACCAAATGAATTGTTCGGGAGCAAGTAAGACGGCATTTTCAATTGCTCTATTGAGTTCGGCGGCAGCTATGGTGGCGTCTTCATTAAAGGGTGCAAGGCGCGTTGCTTGCATTAGCCAACCCCTTCCAATAGATTTGCGCTTTGCTGTAAACATCACCACCGGAGTATTGTTGCGATTTGCTAGACGTGCAGGTAATGGTGTTGTGTAAGCTGGTCGTCCAAAGAATGGCACCCATACTCCTTCACCTCCGCTAGGCACCTGATCAGGAAGAATGCCGATCGCCTCGCCACGTGTCAGTGCTCTCGTCATCTGTCTTACACCATTGAGGTTAGTAGGTACGAAATGCATATTAGGATATGCGCGCCCTTCCTCTACTACTTCATTGAGCCATTCTTGTCGTGATGGTCGATACAAAATTGTTGCAGGGAAATGTTTCGCCAATACTCTGGGGATAATTTCAAAGCCACCAAGGTGTGGTGTCAGCATAACTAGGCCGTGACCTTCTTGTATCGCCTGCTCTACTAGATCCCAGTTTTGGATTTCTACCAGGCTGAGTGCTTTTTGTGGATTGCGCCAAATCCATAAACTATCTGAGAAAAGCATTCCAGAGGCGCGCACGGCTTCCCACAGCTTGAACGGTAAATTGCGTGTTTTGACTACGGCTTCGTATTGCGGTCTAAATAGGGACCGATATTGCTTTGATCCTAGGTAGGCGAGTAAGCCTAATAAAGCCCCGAATGCCTGCACCACCACCAGGGGTAAGGCGGCGACAATATTGAGGCCAATTTTTAAAAGGAATTTTTGCACCCCCCAATGATATTCAATGCTGCCATGAAGACCAAATTTGATCGAACCTTGATGAATATTGGAGTTTTCAGATAAAATGGCACCATCGCTGAGTTAAGACAACTTGCAGGGCGATTCAAAAATTCTGCTAAAGCGTCGCCGTTGTAGTTCCAGGCACGTCGAGTTGTCCGATAGATCGTGTTAATTTTTAAAGGAATATGCAATGGCAAATGATTACTTCTTTACCTCAGAATCTGTTTCTGAAGGTCACCCCGATAAAGTAGCGGACCAAATTTCTGATTCGATTCTTGATGCCATCTTGGCACAAGACCCAACTGCACGTGTTGCGGCAGAAACCTTGTGTAACACCGGCTTAGTTGTATTGGCTGGTGAAATTACAACCAATGCGAACGTAGACTACATTCAAGTTGCCCGTAATACCTTACGTGAAATCGGCTATGACAATACTGCTTACGGTATCGATTACAAGGGTTGTGCCGTATTGGTTGCTTATGACAAGCAAAGCCCAGACATTGCTCAAGGTGTTGATAAGGCGCACGATGATGGCTTGGATCAAGGCGCTGGCGACCAAGGATTAATGTTTGGTTACGCTTGTGACGAAACAGCAGAGCTCATGCCACTCCCAATTCATTTGTCACATCGTTTGGTAGAGCGTCAATCACAATTACGCCGTGATGGCCGCTTGACGTGGTTACGTCCTGACGCCAAGTCACAAGTCACTTTGCGTTACGTTGATGGTAAGCCTGACTCTATTGATACCGTGGTGTTGTCCACTCAACATGACGAAGATATCTCTTTGGAAAAATTGCGTGAGGCAGTAGTAGAGGAAATTATCAAGCCAGTATTGCCTAAGCATTTGATTAAGGGCGCGATTAATTTCTTGGTGAACCCAACAGGTCGTTTCGTTATCGGCGGCCCACAAGGCGATTGCGGTTTAACTGGCCGCAAAATTATTGTGGATACCTACGGTGGTGCTGCCCCTCACGGCGGCGGTGCATTTTCTGGTAAAGATCCTTCAAAGGTTGATCGTTCAGCTGCATATGCTGGTCGTTATGTTGCGAAGAACGTAGTTGCTGCAGGTTTGGCAAGCAAGTGCTTAATTCAAATCTCTTATGCAATTGGCGTTGCAAAACCTACTTCAGTAATGGTGAGTACATTTGGCACTGGCAAGATTTCTGATGAAAAGATCGCACAACTGGTTTCTGAGCATTTTGACTTGCGTCCAAAAGGTATTGTGAAGATGCTCAATCTCCTGCGTCCGATTTATCGCAAGACGGCAGCTTATGGTCACTTTGGTCGCGAAGAGCCAGAATTTACTTGGGAGCAGACAGATAAAGCCGCTGCATTGCGTGCAGCTGCAGGTTTATAAGCCCTGTATGTTGAATTAAAGACTCAAAAAGCGTTTTTAAGATGTATTAAGGCAGAACATGGCGAAATTGATTACAATTTCGCCATACCTTCAAGGAGCGTTGCAAGGATTGCCAATTGGCAGATCCCCAGGCTTGAAGGGGTAAATCGAAGCAGATTTACTACTTGCAACTGCGCTCGCTAACCCATGATTCAACGGCTAGCGAGTTTGTACTCCAGCATTGGATCGTATTTAGCTGGAGCATTACATGAATACCGTTTCTGATTTCAATTTAAAAGACTTTGTTGCAACTCGTTGCGCAATTGCGGATATTTCTTTGGCTGACTTTGGTCGTAAAGAAATCGCGATTGCCGAAACCGAGATGCCCGGCTTGATTGCCATTCGCGATGAGTTTGCCGCTCAACAGCCATTGCGTGGCGCACGCATTACAGGCTCTTTGCATATGACCATTCAAACCGCGGTGTTGATCGAGACCCTTGAGGCTCTTGGTGCCGAAGTGCAATGGGCTTCATGCAATATTTTCTCGACACAGGATCACGCCGCTGCAGCGATTGCTGCAAACGGCACGCCAGTTTTCGCTATCAAAGGCGAAACGCTTGAGCAGTACTGGGACTTCACTCATCGTATTTTTGAATGGGCTGATGGTGGCTATACCAATATGATTTTGGATGATGGTGGCGATGCGACTTTGCTATTACATCTAGGTGCGCGTGCTGAAAAAGATCAAGCATGCTTAAACCACCCTACAAGCGAAGAAGAGACAATTCTTTTTGCTGCTATCAAGAAAAAATTAGCTCAAGACCCAACTTGGTATTCCACTCGTTTAGAGAAGGTACAAGGCGTTACCGAAGAAACCACTACTGGCGTTCATCGCTTGTATCAAATGTTCGCCAAAGGTGATTTGAAATTCCCAGCAATCAACGTGAATGACTCTGTAACCAAGAGCAAGTTCGACAACCTTTATGGTTGCCGTGAGTCTTTGGTTGATGCGATTAAGCGTGCTACCGACGTGATGGTTGCCGGTAAGGTTGCCGTTGTTTGTGGTTATGGCGATGTGGGCAAAGGTTCTGCACAAGCTTTACGTGCGCTGTCTGCCCAGGTATGGGTAACGGAAGTTGATCCAATTTGCGCTCTTCAAGCGGCCATGGAAGGCTACCGCGTTGTAACAATGGATTACGCCGCAGACAAGGCTGATATTTTTGTATCAGCAACTGGTAACTACCATGTGATTACACATGACCATATGGTGAAGATGAAGGATCAGGCGATTGTTTGTAACATCGGCCACTTCGATAATGAGATTGATGTTGCTGGTATCGAGAAATACAAGTGGGAAGAAATTAAGCCACAGGTAGATCACGTGATTTTCCCTGCGGCCAATGGTATGCCAGAGAAGCGTTTAATCATCTTGGCAAAAGGCCGTTTGGTGAATTTGGGTTGTGGTACTGGCCATCCTTCCTATGTGATGAGCTCTTCATTTGCAAACCAAGTGATTGCCCAGATTGAGTTGTGGAATGCAGTTGGCACTAATAAGTATCCAATTGGCGTATACACCTTGCCTAAGCATTTGGATGAGAAAGTTGCACGCTTACAGTTGAAGAAGCTAAATGCTCAGCTAACTGAATTAACTGATCAACAAGCAGCTTATATTGGTGTCACCAAGGAAGGCCCATACAAGCCTGAGCACTATCGTTATTAATCTGCTGTTAGATATCTAGGCCCCAATCATGGAATTAAGCGTTGAATTCTTTCCTCCAAAAACACCTGAAGGTGAGAATAAATTGCACTTGGTGCGCGAACGCTTCAGCGAAACACTGAAGCCCTCGTTTTATTCCGTGACATTTGGGGCTGGTGGTTCTACTCAGTCAGGTACATTAAAAGTTGTTAGTGATATTCATGCTGCTGGAGCTGCTGTTGCCCCGCATTTATCCTGTGTTGGTGGTTCGCGTGAAAGTGTGCGTGAAATGCTCAAGCAATATCAGGCTTTAGGGGTGAGGCGAATCGTTGCATTACGCGGTGACTTGCCGTCAGGCATGGGTCAGTACGGTGAATTTCATCATGCCAATGAATTGGTAGAGTTCATTCGTGCAGAGACGGGTGATTGGTTTCATATTGATGTTGCCGCTTATCCAGAGACGCATCCACAAGCAAAGTCTCCAGCAAGTGATATTGATTTCTTTGTGCAAAAAATGAAGGCCGGGGCAAACTCCGCTGTAACTCAGTATTTTTATAACAGTGATGCGTATTTCCGTTTTGTTGATGAAGCCTATGATTTGGGTGTTACTCAACCTATCATCGCTGGCATCATGCCAATTACCAACAGCAGTCAACTGTTACGATTCTCGGATGCTTGTGGTGCTGAGATTCCTCGCTGGATTCGTTTGCGACTTCAATCATATGGCGATGACATTGCATCGATTCGCGCATTCGGCGAAGAGGTTGTAACGGACTTGTGTGATCAGCTTCTAACGGCTGGCGCACCAGGCTTGCATTTTTATTCTCTAAATCAGGTTGATGCCGTATTGGCTATCGCGGAGAACTTAGAGCTAACGAATTAAGTTAGCTTAGCAAACCAGATTCGGTGAGCAGCATATTTAAAGGCTCATCGTGAGTTTGAGCAGACCACTGAGTGTCATCCAGTTCTTGCCAATTAAATCCAATCCCAATGCAAATCAGCTTAGGATTTTTTTTGCGTAATACCGATAAGGTGCGATCAAAATAGCCGCCACCATAGCCCAATCGCCAATAGTGTGTTTTGCCATTAGCGCTTGAGCTTGACCAACCCACGCAGGGGATGAAGATGCAATCTGGATCAACAATGGGTCTGCTCTCATTATTTGGAATTGGTTCAGGAACGCCATGTTTGCTAGGCATCAAACTATCGCCATCCCGCCATTCATAAAAATCCAGATGTTTATCAGGGCGAGCATAAGGCAAGGCTAAGCGCCGCCCCTTATCACCGCTAGCCCAGCTAAGTAAGGGGGCTCTTATGTCGAGCTCATCTTGAATCGGCCAATATAGGGCAATTGCGCTCAGGGCCTTGCCCTCGCTAGCAAGAAACCCTTGAATAGTGGAAATCAGCTTCTCTCTAATTTGAGCGAAAGCGCTACTCGCAGCGAATTCCTTGCGTTGTTTTAATAATTCTTGGCGCAGAGTTTTTGATGAATTACTGTGCATATCATCCATTATCGAGCGAAAATTAGAAAATATAGTAAATAAGGTTAGATAGTGAAAAAGACGCATCAGATTCTGAGGGGACACTGTGTCCGTTGGGCTGGAATATTGGCCCTAGGGATGGTTTTTTCTATGTCAAACGCATTTGCAGAGAAAACCAAAAAACCAAAGTTGCCGAAGTCTTATGAAAGAAAAGTAGCGCCTGCAGAAATAACTGACACAGATCGAATGTTTATTGACTTGCGTGAGGCGGCCAAAAAGAATGATGTGTTTCGAACACAGCAACTATCCTCAGCTTTAGTCAATTATCCATTTGATGATTACGTAGCGTATTTTCGGATCAAACCACAAATGTTTGATAGTTCAGGCAGTCCTCGAAATGACTATGCAGCTGATTCACAAGTCGTAGCCTTCTTGAATCATTATCAGGGAACCGCATTGGCAGATCGTATGCGTAATGATTGGTTGCTAGTGCTTGGTAAGCGTAAAGATTGGGCGCGGTTTGACGCAGAATATGCCAAGTTTGTATTAGATGACGATACGCAGGTGAAGTGTTATTCCTTGCTATCAAAATTGTCGCAAGGAGAAAATCCTACCAAGTTGACTATCGATTCACGCGCAGTGTTATTGGACCCTAGTTATTTTGGGCAAGCATGCCAAGAGTTGGTTCCAGCTTTAGTGGATGCGGGTGGCATGACATTAAACGAGGCAAAGGCGATTGGTCGTGCTGCAAGCGAAAAAGGATACGACACGATGGCACGTCGGCTCGGTGGCGATGATCCTATTGGCGATATTTTAAAAGTTGCAAAGACTGATCCCGCAAAAGCCTATCGTGATTTTTCTCAAACCGCATCCCGCTACAGCAAAGAGAATCAAGCGCTTGCTTGGGGTGTAATTGGTCAATTTCTGGCAAAGAAATTAGACCCGAATGCAGATGATGCCTATCGTTTACAACAGGAGCTCGGTTACAACGAGCTATTGTCTGTAGAGTCTCAAGAGTGGAAAGTGCGTGCTGGCTTACGTGCAAAGGATTGGGCTCTAGTTAAGAATGCGATTGATGGTATGAATCCTGCGGTGAGAAGCAAAGACCCAGCCTGGACTTATTGGTATGGCCGCGCATTAAAGGCTGAAGGTCAAGATGCAAAAGCAAAAGAGAGCTTTGAGCTGATTGCAGAGCAATACAACTTTTACGGTCAATTGGCCCGCGAGGAATTAGGCAAACCAAATCATGCACCCAGTCGTACCAAAGTTACGGAGCAAGAAATTGATGCCATGGCAAGTCGCAAAGGATTTATTCGTGGCGAACGTTTTTATGCCATGAATTTACGTTTTGAAGGTAATCGCGAATGGAATTGGGAGTTACGTAATATGACCGATAGGCAGTTACTCGCTGCCGCTGAATATGCTAAGCGTATCAATTTATATGATCGCGTTGTCAATACTGCTGATCGTACAAAACAAGAGCATGACTTTCATTTGCGCTACCCTACACCGTATCGCGATGAGCTATCTCCTATCGCAAGGCAGATTGATTTAAATCTAGCGTGGGCTTATGGACTCATTCGTCAAGAATCGCGCTTCATCATGAATGCGTCTTCTTCGGTAGGCGCATCTGGTTTGATGCAGGTTATGCCTAATACTGCAAAGTATGTCGCCAAGAAGATTGGTATGACTAATTACACCAATGATAAATTAAGCGATACCAACACCAATCTCACTTTGGGTAGTAACTATCTCAATATGGTTTTGATTGATTTGGATGGCTCTTGGGTTTTAGCTTCCGCTGCCTACAATGCCGGTCCTTCTCGTTCTAAGGCATGGCGAGAAAAGTTGACCGGTCCTACCGAGGGTGCGATTTTTGCTGAAACTATTCCATTTAATGAAACCCGCACTTACGTTAAGAATGTGTTATCAAACGCAAATTACTATTCTTCAGTATTGAATAGCCAGACACAGTCTTTAAAACAACGTTTAGGTGTAATTACACCTAAAGCTGCTACACAATCTGAGTTACCTTAAGTTGTTAAGAGGAATGCTATGCAATATGACATTTTGTTAATTGGAGGCAATGGCTTTGTAGGGAGAGTCTTGGCTGCGCAACTGCAGTTAGCTGGTTACTCTGTCTTGATTCCGTCTAGACACCCATCAACTGGCCGTGAATTGCGCCTGTTGCCTAAGGTGCATATTGAAGACGCAAACATTCATGAGTTTGATGCTTTGCAAGATTTGTGCTCGCGTATTAAGCCTAACGGCGCAGTAATTAATTTAGTGGGTGTGTTGCACGATAAGCCAGCCCAGCCTTATGGCAAGGTATTTAAATCTGCTCATGTAGATTTACCTAAAAACATTATTACTGCGATGCAGTTACATGGTCTCAAGCGTTATCTTCATATGAGCGCGCTCGGCGCAGACGCTGATGGCCCATCTATGTATCAACGAAGCAAGGGTGATGGCGAGTTGGCAGTCAAAGCTAGCAATTTAGATTGGACTATTTTTAGACCATCAGTCATTTTTGGCGCACAGGACCGATTTATTAATTTATTTTCTAAGTTAACAAAGTTGCTGCCATTAATGCCGCTGGCTAACTATCAAGCAAGGTTTCAGCCAGTTAGTGTTGATGATGTTGCCTCTGCATTTGTTAAAGCGCTGAAATTACCTCAGACAATTCACCAATCATATGATTTAGTGGGTCCTCAGGTATATACGATGCAAGAAATTGTGGAATTGGCTAAACAAAAAACAAAAACTTCTTGCTGGATTATCCCTGTGCCAGCCTTTGTAGGTTATTTACAGGCATTAGCCTTTGAGTTTTTACCTGGGCCTACGCTAATGTCCCGAGACAATATCGCTTCAATGCAATTGCCAAACATTCTTCCTGAAAATAGTATCGATGCATTAACGCAAGTATTTAATATCAGTCGTCGTCATATGGAAAGCACCTCGGGATGAAGTTTTACGCTGTCGGCGGAGCGATACGCGATGCCTTAATGGGCTTGCCAGTGCATGACATTGATTATGTCGTGGTGGGCTCGAGCGTAGAGGAGATGCTTGCCAAAGGATTTCGCCCTGTGGGCAAAGATTTCCCTGTTTTTCTGCATCCCGATACTCAAGCGGAATACGCTTTAGCTCGCACTGAGCGTAAGACTGGCAAAGGCTATAAAGGATTTCATTTTTATGCCGACCCATCTGTCACTCTAGAGCAGGATTTATTACGTCGTGATTTGACGATTAATGCGATGGCTCAAGAGGTTGGCGAAGATGGAAGCTTGCATGGGCCAATTTTGGATCCTTATAACGGTCAAGAAGATTTAGCTGCTAAAGTTTTTCGACATGTTTCAGATGCATTTGCAGAAGATCCACTTCGTCTATTGCGTATTGCTCGTTTTGCTGCGCGCTTTCCGGAGTTCAGTATTGCCGATGAAACGATGCTGGCTTTAAAGGCAATTGTTCGGGCAGATGAGTTGCGCGTTTTGTCTGCTGAACGTATTTGGCAGGAATTGGCCAGGGGCTTGGTGGCTAGCAAGCCTATGCATATGTTCCAGGTTCTACTGGATACTGGGGCTGCAAAAACAATATTGGCGCCGACGCTCGCAAGCCAACTATCACAAGAAGAATTTCGTGAAGCAATGTTGGCTCATTTGGGTGCGGCGGGAAATTCATTAGAAGAGCGCTGCGCAGTGGTTTTGATGAATATATCTGCTGCAGAGATTCGTTCCTGGGCTGATTGTGTTCGCATGCCAATAGAGGTTCGTGACTTTAGCGAAATTTTTAGCGATTTATTGGCATTGACCAATAAGAGCCCACTTCATTTTCAACCTGTTGATGTATTAGCTTGGTTCAACCGCGCGGATATTTGGCGCAAGCCTGATCGTGGACAAGCTCTGCTGAATCTTGCTCAAAATATTGGGTTAGGTGTTGCGCCTTTAGTGAAAGCGATGCGTAACGCACAAGCGATCAACACTGCAGAGATCATTGCTGGGGTTGCTGCCGAAGATCGCTCTAATGGTGAGCGTATCGGCAGTGCATTTGAGGCGGCAAGATTGGCCGCAATTACTACGGCGCTTCAAGGTTAATTTTCTAAAATTTGCTAAAGCCGATTTCTACCGCGCAATCCTGGTAAGTCTTCCAAAGTATGTCCTGGCAGGATTTGCTTAAGTCTTTTGGAAAAAGCAAAGGCTTTAAATAATTCGCCCATCTCTGCTTCAGATAGAAGTTTTTGCAGTGAGTTAGAGATTGGCAGAAATGTTTCTGGATTATCAGGGTCGCCAATTTCGAGTGCGATGTCACCAATGCCAGCATCTAAAAGATAGGCTGCCTGATTTGTTAAATAAACATCATCAGCGTTTTCTGCTAGCGCAGCACGTGCAATTTGCGACCATTCAACATGCGTTGTTATATCGCATAGCCCCGGTAGATAAAACGGATCTTGAATCGCATGATGGCGATGATGTGCCATCAGCGTTCCCTCAGTTCTTTGTAAGTGGTAATACTCGCTCTCTGGAAAACCATAATCAAACGTTAGAAATAAACCACTATCTAAGTGCTGTGTAACGTGATGCATCCAGGCGATTGCCGGCGTATGTAGCTCGGTGACGTAGCCTTCAGAAAAATTTCCAGTCAATAAAGTTTCAGGAAGAAGACTTTGATTAACAGGGGCACCTGTTTTCCAAACAAGTTTATTGTTTTCAAAAGCTACGCCATGCGAATACCAAAACCCGTTTTGATAAATGATGGTGTCGCAGGGAATCGCATCGATTACTTCGTTTGCCAAGATCACGCCTGAGAAATTTTTTGGCAGTTCATTTAGCCACTGACATTGAGTTGGCGTATTGAGTTCTTCGATAGTCTTTTGAATGCGCTCTTTTTGGCGCTGAGCAAGGTCCGGAGAGATTTCGATAATGCTGTAGTGATCTAAAGCAAATCCAAGATCATGAAGTCGCGTCAGTATGGACGCGGCTAACTTCCCAGTGCCTGCACCAAATTCCAAGATCTGGGTAGGCAATCCTCTCTGCTGAAGACCCTCTAGCACTGAAATGAGGGTCGAGCAAATCGCGGCCCCAAATAGCGGGCTAAGTTCAGGGGCTGTCGTGAAATCCCCTCCAGCACCTAATTTGTGAGCGCCCGCGCTGTAATAGCCCATTCCGGGCTCATAGAGGGCCATCTCCATATAGCGAGAAAAAGGCAGCCAGCCCCCTTGGGAGGCGATCTGAGAGGCTATTTTTGCCTTTAGAAGCTCGCTATGCTCCGTTTCTTGGCTGGTCAAGGTAATATCCATAGCTCGCTAGTCTAAGAGAATTTAATTGAACCCGAGTTCAGCCCATCCTTCAGAGCAACAAAAAGCAGTTTTAGTGACTGGTGCTGGTAAGCGCCTTGGTCGTGAAATTGCTTTGCAGTTTGCGTGCCAGGGATGGGAGGTGGCAGTTCATTATGGCCGTTCTCGGCAAGAAGCAGAGGAAACTGTAGCTGATATACAGCGTCTTGGCGTCAAGGCCATTGCATTTCAGGCTGATTTGGCGATTGAGGAGGCCGTCAAAAGTCTATTTGCCGATGTAACTCGACAATTTCCTAATTTGCATTGTTTAGTTAATAGCGCTTCAATTTTTGAATATGACCGAGCTAATTCCGGTACGCCTTTAACTGGTAAATCCTTGCTGGATCATATGCAGGTCAATTTACTAGCACCTGTTTTACTGGCGCAATCCATGTTTACATTTCAAAAAGAGAAAAAGCAAACGTTCGATGTGATTCCATCTGTAATTCAGTTGCTTGATCAAAAGTTAATTAATCTCAATCCAGATTACCTGTCTTACACATTATCAAAAGCAGCCCTCGCTTCTTCAGTTGAAACTTTGGCAATGGATTTCGCTCCTCATCTCAGGGTACTTGGATTGGCACCAGGTATTTCATTACCATCGGGTGATCAGTCGCAATCCGGGTTCGCTCAGGCTCATAAAATGACGCCACTAGGTCAATCATCTACGCCAGCTGATATTGCTAGTGCGGCTGTATTCTTGGCTAATGCTAATGCCATCACCGGAACGACACTCTATGTAGATGGTGGCCAACATTTATTACCCTCATCACGTGATGTGATGTTTAAAACCAACTAAGTATTCAAACTAAGCGTTTAGAAAAAATTCCCTATTTATGCACGCCATTCTTTCGCATCCTGCTTTAATTGACTGTCGACGTTTGTTTTTGCGTGACTATGAAATCTATATCAATATTGGCGTTCATGACTTTGAGAAAAAGGCAGAACAACGAGTAATTTTGAATGTCGATCTGTACATTCCTCTTGCCATGAATACGCCAACTCAGGATCAATTGAATGAAGTAGTGGATTACGATTTTATGCGCGAAACGATCAAAGAGCTTGCCTCTAAGGGGCATATACAGCTTCAAGAGACCTTTTGCGATGACATTATTACTGCCATGTTGGCGCATCCTAAGGTTTTAGCAGCGCGCGTCAGTACATCAAAACCCGATGTGTATTCAGACTGCCATTCAGTGGGCGTAGAAGTATTTCGTATAAAGCAGTCTTGAATCTATTACAAAAGAATTGAGTGCTTATGGGCGATATTCGTAAAGTTGCTTTTGAAGAAAATAAGCTAGAGAAAAAGCTCTGCCGTCTAGTTGGCCAGGCTATTGGCGATTTTGGCATGATTGAAGATGGCGATAAGGTAATGGTGTGCGTATCTGGCGGTAAAGATAGTTATGCCATGCTAGATATTTTGATGAAATTACGTGAACGCGCGCCGGTTCATTTTGAAATTGTGGCCGTCAATTTAGATCAGAAGCAACCCAATTTTCCAGCGGAAATATTGCCGAACTATTTGAAGAGTTTGGGCATTCAATTTCATATTGAAGAGCAAGATACTTACAGCATCGTAAAGCGTGTTATTCCAGAAGGTAAAACAACCTGTGGACTCTGTTCACGTTTGCGTCGCGGTATCTTATATAGGGTGGCAGATGAGTTGGGCGCTACAAAGATTGCATTAGGCCATCACCGAGATGACATTCTTGAAACGCTAATGCTTAATATGTTTTACGCAGGCAAGCTCAAAGGCATGCCGCCAAAGTTGCGATCCGATGATGGTAAGCATATTGTGATTAGGCCGCTCGCTTATGTGCCCGAGAAATTATTGGAACGTTATGCAGGCGATATGAACTTCCCAATCATTCCTTGTGATCTTTGCGGTAGTCAGCCTAATTTACAGCGCCAGGTAATGAAAGAAATGTTGCGTGATTGGGAAAAGAAGCACCCAGGCCGTGTAGAAAATCTATTCCGTTCGATGCACCATATTGTTCCTTCGCATTTAATGGATGCCGAGGCTTTTGACTTTAAAAATCTCGAGATTTCAACAAAGTTAACAGGCATTGCTGCAAGATCTTTGGGGGACAAGGCAATTGATGAATCGGAATTAGACGAATTGGCTTGCGGAACCCTTGTGCAAGGGACTTATAATTCCCCCTTATGAATATCGTCATATTGGCTGCTGGGCAGGGAAAGCGGATGAAATCCGCGTTACCAAAGGTTTTACAAACGCTGGCAGGCAAACCCCTTTTGCATCATGTTCTCGATACTGCACTAGCGCTTCAAGGTAAGTCTTCCAAAAAAGGTCCAGTGGTGGTTATTGGACATGGCGCTGTCGACGTTAAAGAATTTTTATCTAGCACCGCTAAAGAAGATCCTAGATTTAGCAAGGTGAGCACTGCACTTCAAGCGCAGCAAAAAGGTACAGGCCACGCTCTTTTGCAAGCATTGCCAAAATTGGATACACAAGAGCCAACTTTGGTTTTGTATGGAGATGTTCCTCTTACAACGCAAAAAACCTTAAGTAAGTTGGCCAAATTAGCTGACGGTGTGCGTGGTAAAGATTGCGCCTTAGCTTTGCTGACCCAGAATTTGAGTAATCCAACGGGCTATGGTCGTATCGTGCGAGATGCTGATGGTTCTGTAAAAGAAATTGTTGAAGAAAAAGATGCTTCAGTGGTGCAGAAGGCTATTCAAGAAATTAATACCGGCATCATGGTGTTGCCAACAAACTCTTTAAAAAAATGGCTCAAAGCATTGCGTGCTAGCAATGCGCAGGGCGAGTATTACTTAACTGATGTGATTGCAATGGCGGTAAAAGATGGTGTGCCCATTCGCACAGCCCAGGCTGACAATGAATATGAAACTGTTGGCGTTAACAGTCGTGAGCAATTAGCAAGCTTAGAGCGCGTTCATCAACTCAATATCGCAAATCAGTTAATGGACTCAGGAGTATCGCTTGCTGATCCTGCGCGTATTGATGTTCGTGGGAATTTAGAGTGCGGACCCGATGTATTTATCGATGTTGGTTGCGTATTTGAGGGCTGCGTTACCTTAGCTGCTGGAGCAAAAATTGGACCATATTGCATTATTCGCAATAGCACCATTGGTAAAGGTGTCGCTATTCATGCATACAGTCATCTCGATGGCGCTAAGGTTGGCAATCAATCCCTCATTGGCCCTTATGCACGACTAAGACCTGGCACTGATTTGTCAAATGATGTGCATATTGGAAATTTTGTTGAGGTGAAGAATAGCAAGATTGCGGCAAACAGCAAAGCAAATCATTTGGCTTATGTTGGCGATTCTATTGTTGGTACAAGAGTCAATATTGGCGCAGGAACTATTACTTGCAATTACGATGGCGTTAACAAGCACCAGACCATTATTGAGGATGATGTATTTATCGGTTCCGACACCCAGTTAGTTGCACCTGTCCGTGTAGGCCGTGGCGCTACTTTGGGCGCCGGAACAACTCTTACTAAAGATGCGCCAGCCAATCAACTTACTGTTTCAAGAGCAAAACAAGTTTCTTTGCAGTGGCAGCGCCCTGTCAAGAAAGAAAAAGTTGTTTCTAAGAAGTTGGCCGCCAAAAAAGTAACGACTAAAAAAACGACATCAAAAAAGCCCTTGAAAAAAGTGATTAAAGCTAAGGGTAAAAAATAATGTGCGGCATTGTTGGTGCAGCCTCTCACCAAAATATCGTTGAGGTATTGGTAGAGGGTTTACGCCGTCTTGAGTATCGTGGCTATGATTCTTGTGGCTTTGCGGTTATAAATGGTGATGACGCAAGGCATCCTATCGAGCGGGCTCGTACTACTGCTCGCGTTTCTGAATTAGCTGAGCAAGGTAAAGATTTCAAGGGAACTCTTGGGATTGCCCATACTCGCTGGGCAACGCATGGAAAGCCGGATACTCAAAACGCTCATCCTCACATTTCAAATGGACTGATTGCGGTAGTTCATAACGGCATTATTGAAAACTATGAAGTTCTTCGCACAGAGTTAATAGCGGCTGGATATGTTTTTAGTTCTGAGACCGATACAGAAGTGATTGCTCATTTAATTCATCAGCAATATGTTGGTAGCGGTCAAAAAAGTATTGCAGATGCAGTAAAGACGGTATTACCAAAGTTGCATGGAGCCTATGCAATTGGAGTGATTGCCCAAGATAGTCCAGACACATTGATAGGTGCGCGAGTTGGCTCTCCTTTAGTAATTGCGTTAGGTAACCATGAAAATTTTTTAGCATCAGATGCTCTTGCATTAGCAGGCCGTGCTCACTCCATGATGTATTTAGAAGAGGGTGATGTAGCTGTCTTGAAGGCTGATAGTGTCGAAGTATTGAATCAAAGTAGTAAGTCGGTGGAGCGCGAGCGCAAGCCTATGCCAGCGCAAGCGGATTCCGTCGATCTTGGCCCTTATCAGCATTACATGCAAAAAGAAATCTTTGAACAACCCAGAGCAATTGGCGATACGCTTGCCAATATCGCTTCATTTGGACCAGAGTTATTTGGAGCCAAACCAGGTGAGTGGGAGGCATTCGATCAAATTTTGATTTTGGCTTGTGGAACTAGTTATTACTCGGCGTGCGTTGCTAAATATTGGCTAGAAGATATTGCGGGTATTCCAACGCAAGTCGAGATTGCTAGCGAGTATCGTTATCGCACAACAGTCCCAAACCCGAAAGCGTTAGTTGTTGTGGTTTCACAATCGGGTGAAACGGCCGATACTTTGGCGGCATTGCGTCACGCCAAGGAGCTTGGACATCGTTACACATTGGCAATCTGCAACGTTGCAAGTAGCGCGATGGTTCGTGAGACCCTCTGGCATTTTTTAACCAAGGCTGGTACAGAAATCGGCGTTGCCTCAACTAAAGCATTTACCACGCAGTTGTTAGCTTTATATCTGCTAGCCATATCTTTGGCAAAGCGCGCTGGAAAAGTAAGCGCCGAAAAAGAAAAAGAGTTATTGCGCGAGTTGCGTCATTTGCCTAAAGCATTACATGCAGTGTTAGCGCTTGAGCCGCAGATCATGGCTTGGAGTGATGCGTTCTCAAAATGCGAGAACGCACTCTTCTTGGGTCGCGGTCTTCACTATCCAATCGCCCTTGAGGGTGCTTTGAAGCTCAAAGAGATTTCTTATATTCATGCGGAAGCTTATCCTGCAGGTGAACTTAAGCATGGGCCATTGGCGCTAGTAACAGACAAAATGCCAGTAGTGACAGTTGCACCTAATGATGTACTACTTGAAAAGCTGAAGTCCAATATGCAAGAGGTAAAGGCACGTGGCGGTAAGTTATATGTCTTTGCTGATCAAGATACCGAAATCGTGAATAGCGATGGCATCAATGTGATTCGATTGCCAGAGCATTATGGAAACCTTTCACCTATTCTGCATGTTGTTCCACTGCAGTTATTGGCATATCACACAGCATGCGCTCGTGGCACAGATGTTGATAAGCCACGTAATTTAGCGAAAAGCGTAACAGTCGAATAATTTTTTGCCTATTTGACTTTCACACAAACTTGTGTACAAATTTCAGTAGATAAATCAGGGTGTTACATAACCCCTGCGTCATTTTTGTGTTCAAATAACTCTTACAAAAGAGAATATTTGTCGCACTCATGTTTTTTTTAAAGCCCCCTTCTTTCTCGTATTCCAAGCTGCTCCCGATTCTGTGCGTGAGTTTGCTTTCAGCATGTGCAGTTGGTCCTGACTTTAAGCAACCTGAAGCACCCAAAACCTCTTCTTATACCGAAACCCCTGTAGCCAATAAATTGGCAACTGCTCCTGGGGTGCCAGGTGGAACGGATCAAGAGTTTGTTGAGGGCGCTGATATAGAGGCGCAGTGGTGGGAGCTGTATAAATCTCCAGAGCTTGATGCGCTCATTAAAAAAGCATTGGAACAAAATCCAAACTTAGGTGCTGCCGATGCTGCATTACGTGCGGCTCAAGAGAATGTGAATGCTCAAATTGGCGGGCAATACTTTCCTGCTATCGGTCTTGGTGCTGGCGCTAGTCGTCAATTGCAACCTTCGGCCATTTATGGCTTGCCATATGGGTCTGATACCTACAATCTTTACAACACCTCTGTAAATGTTAGTTACAAGCTGGATGTGTTTGGAGGGGCTCGCCGCGCCGTAGAGGGCGCAAGAGCACAGGCAGAAGTTGCGCAGTTCCAGCTAGAGGGCGCATATCTTTCCTTAACAGCAAATGTGGTTACTAGCGCAGTAAGAGAAGCTGCACTTCGTGCACAGATGAGTGCTACGGAAGAAATCTTGAAAGCACAAACTAATCTTGCTGAGGTAACAGAAAAGCAATTAGTGATTGGTACTGTTTCCAAAGTTGATGTCACCTCCCAAAGAACATTAGTATCGAATTCACAAGTCGATTTATTGAATTACGAGAGAAATTTAGCATTCACACGTAATCAACTCGCAGTCTTAGTGGGCGAAGTACCTAGTAATGCTGATATTGCACATTTTGATTTGAGTAAATTGCATTTACCTGAAAAATTGCCACTGTCAGTTCCTTCAAGTCTTGTACGCCAACGTCCAGATGTTCGCGCAGCTGAAGCTCAATTAAAAGCGCAGAATGCATTTGTTGGAGTTGCCACAGCAAACTTATTGCCGCAATTTAATATCACTGGATCTATTGGTTCTGCCGCGCTTACTTCTGCGGCGCTATTTGGCCCCAACTCTGCTCTATGGTCTATTGGCGGCGGAATATTGCAGCCCTTGTTCCAGGGTGGTCAATTGTTAGCCCAGCGTCGTGGTGCACTGGCTAATTATGAACAGGCTGCTTTTCAATATCAGGCTACGGTCTTAAATGCATTTCAGGAAGTTGCCAATGCCTTACGTGCTTTAGAGACTGGAGCTCAAGCACTTAAGGCGGCGTCTGATGCAGAGCGCTATGCCTATGAAACTTTGGATCTTGTGCAACAACAATACAAACTGGGAACAGCAAGTTATTTGGCTGTGCTCTATTACCAAAATCAGTATCAACAAGCTAAAGTGAAATCCGTCGCTGCGCAAGCAACACGATTCTCAGATACGGCAGCATTATTTGCAGCATTAGGCGGTGGCTGGTGGAATCGAGTTGGTCCAGCCTTCAAACCAAAAGACATAGCGAACAAAGATCAAAATGAAACTTCTGGAAACAATTAAAAGCAAACTGATTGCTGCTGTTATTGGCGTCTGGACATGGTTAAAGCTGAAAGCAGTGCAATGGCAGCTGCGCGAAAAGGCCCTTTCCCTTTGGGAAAAAGCCAAAGCATTTTATGCACGCATGGGGCTGAAGTGGCGCAGCACAAAGGCGTATGCCAAGTTAATGGCAATGGAGCCTTTGCCACGTCGTATGACAATTATGTTGTGCGGAGTCTTCTTATTATTAGGGCTGATTTTTGCTTTTAATCAGTTCAAGTCATTCATGATTAAGCATTTCATATCAGGAATGGGCTTGCCGCCGGCTACGGTTTCAACAATGGTGGTTGCAACTTCAGAATGGCAGCCAAAGTTAACTAGCGTTGGTAACGTGCGTGCATTCAGGGGGGTTGATCTCAGTACGGAAATTGGTGGTTTAGTTCAAGCTGTACCTGTTAAATCTGGTCAAGATGTTAAAGAGGGTGATTTACTCATTAAATTAAATGATGCTTCTGATGTGGCTCAATTAAATTCCTTAAAAGCGATGGCGGACCTCGCAAAAGTTATTAATGAGCGCGATAAGCAGCAACTTGCGATTCAGGCCATTAGTAAAAACGTTTTTGATACCAGTAAAGCCGATGCAAAGTCTAAGCAAGCCCAGGTCGAGGCACAAACTGCTTTGGTTGCCAAGAAAAACCTAAAGGCTCCGTTTAGTGGTCGTGTTGGAATTGTGTCGATTAACCCTGGTCAGTTTGTTAATCCAGGCGATAAATTGATTACCTTGCAAACTTTGGATCCTATATTTGTGGATTTCACATTACCTCAAGGTAATGCAGAACAAATTCAAGTGGGACAAGACGTTGTTGTTACTACTGATGCTTTTAAAGATGCAAGTTTTACTGGAAAGATTACTGCGGTTAGCCCAAAGGTGGATACCAATACTCGCAATATTCAAATTGAGGCGCAGATTGCCAACCCAGATAAAAAAATATTGCCTGGCATGTTTGCAAATGTGAATATTAAGCTTGGTGATGAAGTGAAATTGCTTACCTTGCCACAAACGGCTGTGACCTATAACCCATATGGCTCAACTGTTTTCATAGCTAAGCCTACTGGTAAGAAAGATAAGCAAGGAAAGCCAGCGTTGGAAGCGCAGCAAGTATTTGTCACCACTGGCGCGACTCGTGGCGATCAAGTGGCTATTCTGAAAGGTATTAATGAAGGTGATACTGTTGTCACTAGCGGTCAGTTGAAGTTGAAGAATGGCACACCTCTGATTATTAATAATAAGGTGCAGCCCGCAAACTCTCCTGATCCTAAGCCACAGGAATAACGAGTCGATGAATTGGACTGATATATTCATCCGCAGGCCAGTGCTATCGTTGGTAGTCAGCGCGCTTGTGCTCGTCTTTGGATTGAAGGCGATTGGCTCCCTGCCGGTTAACCAATACCCACAAACCCAAAATGCCATCGTTACGATTACGACTGCATATTACGGTGCTGACCCAGAAACGATTGCTGGCTTTATTACGCAGCCCTTAGAGGCATCAATCGCTCAAGCGCAGGGCATTGATTATCTATCTTCAACTAGCGTGAGCGGTGTCTCTACCATCATTGCGACACTAAAACTGAACTATGACTCGAACTCTGCACTGACGCAGATTCAGACGCAAATCAGTGCAGTAAAAAATCAATTGCCTCCACAAGCACAACAACCTGTTTTGACTGTTCAAGTGGGCCAATCTACTGCTGCGATGTATATGGGCTTTTATAGCGATCAATTGCCCAACAATGCGATCACAGATTATTTATTACGTGTTGTAAAGCCTAAGTTAGATTCTGTTGAGGGTGTACAGAATGCCGAGATCATTGGTGGCAGAAAGTTTGCTCTACGCGCGTGGTTAGATCGTGAAAAAATGGCAGGACTTGGCGTTGGTGCGGATGATGTGTACAGCGCAATGTCTGCGAACAACTATCTATCTGCGGTAGGTAGCACAAAAGGCGACATGGTTTCTGTTGACTTGGTTGCCGGTACTGACTTGCACACACTAGAAGAATTTCGCAAGCTGGTGGTTAAGAAGGATGGCGTCAATATTGTTTATCTAGAACAGGTGGCAAATGTTTCTTTAGGCTCTGAAGATTACAACACCAATGTGGCTTTCAGCGGTAAGCAATCTGTATTTATTGGTATCAAGGTTGCACCACAAGCTAATTTGCTTGATGTAGCTCAGCGCGTTAGAGATGTGGTTCCAGACATCCAGAAGCAATTACCGATTGGTATGAATGGTCAAATCGTTTACGACTCTACAGAATTTATTACTAGCTCAATTGATGAAGTGATCTCAACCTTGCTTGAGGCTTTAGTCATTGTGACAGTTGTGATTTACTTGTTTTTAGGGAGCGTTCGTGCGGTTGCGGTGCCGGTAATTGCGATGCCGCTGTCTCTGATTGGCACTTTCTTCTTAATGCAAATATTGGGCTACTCCATTAATTTGCTAACACTTTTAGCGTTGGTGCTAGCAATTGGTCTAGTAGTAGACGATGCCATCATCGTGGTCGAAAACGTTGACAGGCATATGAAAGAAGGCAAATCTCCTTTGGAGGCCTCATTAATCGCCGCTCGTGAATTAGGTAGCCCAATTTTGGCGATGACGGTTGTATTGATCGCTGTATACATTCCGATTGGTTTTCAGGGTGGTCTAACCGGAGCTCTTTTCACGGAATTTGCATTTACCTTAGCCAGTGCTGTAGCGGTATCGGGCTTGATTGCATTAACTTTGTCACCAATGATGTGTTCGCGCATTTTTACTGAAGAGCAAGAAGCTTCTTCTTTTGTACACAAGATCGATCAGATATTTGATAGAGTGCATCACAGCTATCAATCTACTTTGCGTGATTTATTAAGTACCTGGCAAGTGATTATTGTGATGGGCGCGATTTTGCTCGGTGGAGTTGCTTATCTTTACGCAACTGCGCGCGCTGAATTGGCTCCAACAGAAGACCAAGGTATTGTGTTGATGCAGGCATCTGGACCGCCTAACAGTACTGTTAATCAGATGCAAACGTATGCAGATCAAATTTACGCTATTGCTGCGGCTGAACCAGAATACGAACAAGCGTTTCAGATAACCAGTCCGACATCTAGCTTTGGCGGTATCTTATTAAAAGATTGGAGCTCACGTAGTCGTAATGCGACCAAGTTTCAAGAAGACATGCAGCAAAAGTGGAATACGATTGCTGGTGCACGTGTAGCGGCATTCCAATTCCCCGCTTTACCCGGGGCGCAGGGCTTACCTGTTCAGGTAGTAATTAATACTACTGAGTCTTATGAGCAATTGAATGAGGTGTCCCAAGCGGTTTTGGATAAAGCACGTCGCAGTGGCAACTTCTTCTTTGTAGACTCCGACTTAAAGATTGATAAGCCGCAAGATGTTCTTGTGATTGATCGCGAGAAGGTGGCTGCTTTAGGAATGACTCAGCAGCAAGTTGGTGCAGCGCTCTCTGCAGCTTTGGGCGGTGGTTATGTGAACTATTTTTCTGTCTCAGGCCGTTCATATCGAGTGATCCCGCAAGTGAAGCAGGTAGACCGTCTCAATCCAGATCAGATATTGGATTACTACATCCGAACTCCAAGCGGCGCAATGATCCAGGCGCGTACGATTGCAAGTATTAAGCAGCGCGTAGTGCCGCAATCGATTAATCACTTTCAGCAATTAAACTCCGCAACTATTTCTGGAGTGAGTACGCCGTTTATCTCTCAAGCTGATTTATTGGAATACATGCGCCAAACTTTAAAAGAAGTTGCGCCCAATGGTTACTCAATGGACTATGCGGGCCCTTCACGTCAGTTTATGTCTGAGTCAGGCGGCTTTCTTGTAACGATGTTCTTTGCGATTTTGATTGTTTTTCTGGTGCTTGCGGCCCAGTTTGAAAGTTTCCGCGATCCGATCGTCATTTTAGTGTCGGTGCCCTTAGCTCTTTTTGGCGCATTAATTTTTATTAATCTAGGCTTCACCACCCTCAATGTGTACACGCAGGTAGGTCTAGTCACTCTGATGGGCTTGATTAGTAAGCACGGTATTTTGATTGTCGAATTTGCAAATGAATTGCAAGAAGCTGGTCGCAGCAAATTAGACGCCATTGTTGAGGCAAGCAGCGTTCGTTTAAGGCCAATTTTGATGACGACCGCAGCGATGGTTTTAGGGGTTGTGCCCTTGGTGATTGCTTCTGGAGCTGGTGCGGCCGGCCGTCAATCGATGGGTATCGTGATTTTTACAGGATTATCAATTGGCACCTTATTCACGCTTTTTGTAGTGCCTGCGATGTATCTCTATATGGGGGCAGATCACCACCAGAAGAAATTCAAGCAAGAATAATTTTTAATGAAATAAAGCTCAATATCACTTGTTAATGATGTTGAGCTCTTTTTCCGCAAATTCTTGAAAATGAGTTTCTGACTTAATTTGATTTAACCAGCGATCGACATTCTGTAAGTTTGCTCGTGTGCCAGTTTCTTTTGCAAATGTGTTGTTAATCAAGATCCAGCGGTGCACACATAGGCTGAGAACGATATCTCCAAGGTGAAATTTCTCTCCAGAGCAAAAAGCCTGTGATGCTAGAGTTTTATCGAGAACTTCGAATAACTGATTTGTTTCTTGATAAGACTTTAAGATAAGTTCGTGGTTTTGTTCTGCAACTGGAACTCGCGTCAGGCCGATGAAGGCAGGACGTAAAACTGGCCATAGCGTACCGACCTGCCAATCCATCCACTTTTCAGAGCCATATTGAGAGGCAATGTCCGCAGGAAAGTGCTTATTTTTGTTGTACTGCGAAGCTAGGTATCGCATGATGGTATTGGATTCCCACAGCACGAGACCTTTATCTTCCAGCGTAGGCACTAAACCGTTGGGATTGAGTTTTAAGAACTCAGGAGTGCGCACTTTACCAAACTGAAGGCCGGCATCAATACGTTCAAAATCAACGCCTTCCTTAAGCCCTAATTCAGCAAGACACCACAGAACTTTCTGGACATTAATAGAGCTTTTCCGCCCCCATAAACGCATCATATTTATTCCTATAAGAATTTTAGTGATTAGCTAGTTTTAGCCTCAGAAAAATCTAGACCAACAAATTTGCTGCGCGCAAAAATGAGCGGTTCCATTTCAGGATGATTTTTTAATTGAATGACTTTAGCAACAATAATATTGTGATCGCCACCGGTATGAACTGAAACAGTTTCACATTCATAGTAGGCTACACAGTGTTTAATTTGCGTTAGGCCACTATCGGAGTGCTGATGAGCAATTGCGTCAAATTGATTTACTTTCACTGTTGCGAAGTGCATTGCTAGCGACTCTTGTGAGCGTTCTAGCACGTGTATTAAATGCTTTTTGCCAACTTCAACCCAGGGCATAAAGCGAGAGTGCTTCTTAAGACTCCATAGAATTAATGGTGGCTCTAAGGAGACAGTATTAAATGAGCTAATTGTGATGCCGTGCGGATTTTGATTCTCGTCAACACAGGTAATAACAGTGACCCCAGTTGCAAAGGAAGCAAATCCCTTGCGAAGCTCCTGCGATGTAAATGGGGCCATCTCTCTTTACTTGCTGTCTGTTTTAGGTGTTGATTCAATCGTAGTGCCTGGAATTGGAATCAATACTTCGTTTTCTTCAGCCTTTACGCACTTAAAGCGATATTCCTTACCAGCCTTAGATAAAAAGCTTGCACCTTGGTAAAAATCGTTTTTACAGGTCTTGGTAGCGAAGTCCATGACGTCTTGCGGGCTAGCGCTGGAGGTAATCAGACGCATATTGCCCATCGACATATTAATTTCGGTCGAATAGCAGCCTGTAAGTAATGAGCCAGAAATTGCAGTTAATAGTAGAATTTTTTTCATGGAAGCCTCCATAATCGACAATGCTCGTTAGGATAAACCTATTACACAAAAGATGCGGGGAAAAGAGACATGTTTAAAGCAATCTTGATTAATAAAGATGACCAGGGGTACAGAGCAGAGCTTGGTCAGGTCGATGAATCCAGCCTTCCAGAGGGTGATGTCAGGGTAAAAGTTCTCTATTCCACCCTCAATTACAAGGATGGTTTGGCCATTACCGGTAAGGGCCCTGTTGTGCGCAGTTTCCCTATGGTTCCTGGAATTGACTTTGCGGGAGAGGTCATCGAGAGCGCTAGTCCTGACTTTAAGGCGGGCGATATGGTGCTTTTAAATGGCTGGGGAGTTGGCGAGGGCCATTGGGGTGGTTTGGCTCAACAGGCTCGCGTGAAATCTGATTGGCTTATTCCATTGCCAAAAGGATTTACTGCAAAACAAGCCCTTGCAATTGGTACTGCTGGATATACCGCTATGCTGTGTGTAATGGCTTTACAAAAGCATGGGCTCAAACCAAGTGATGGTGAAGTTTTGGTTACTGGTGCAGCTGGTGGTGTCGGCAGTTTTGCGATCACCTTATTAAGTAAGCTCGGGTTTACTGTGGTTGCTAGTACGGGGCGGATGGCTGAAGCGGATTATCTAAAAAAATTAGGCGCCAGTGAAGTTATTGATCGCGCAAGCTTGTCAGCGCCAGGCAAACCTTTAGCTAAAGAGCGTTGGGCTGCGGTATTAGATAGTGTCGGTAGTTACACGCTTGCAAATGCCTGCGCACAAACCAAGAGTAATGGTGCGGTAGCTGCTTGCGGGCTCGCCCAAGGCATGGACTTTCCTTCAAGTGTGGCACCTTTTATTTTGCGAGGCGTAACACTTTATGGAATTAATAGCGTTACAGTGCCTCGTGAAAAACGAATTGCCGCTTATGAGCAGTTAAGTAAATTAGTTGATCTGAAGACGCTCGATGAAATTTCTCAAGAAATTACTCTGGAAGAATCTTTAAAGTATGCGCAGGAGTTGATGCTTGGCAATGTGCGCGGTCGTTTGATTATAGATGTGAATCGCTAAGAGATGACTTGAAGATCAGCTTAATCTAAGCTTGCAATTTACGAGTGGTGATGGCTTCCCAAATCTTGAGTTTATCTTCGTTGGGTAATTCTGACCAATCTGCGATTTCAGAAAGTGTGCGATAACAGCCGCGACAATAGCCGTTTTCAGGGTTGATATCGCACCAATTAATGCAGGGTGATGGAACTGTTGTCAAAGTAATCTTGAGTGCAATAAAAGAAATTAAATATGAGTAAGCAACAGCAAACCATGAATGAAGATGCCATTCATTATCCATTAGGGGATCAACTTCCACCAGTGGGGCAAAGCATTGAGCTTGCGCCCGGCGTTCGCTGGTTGCGTATGAAGCTACCCTTTGCTTTAGATCATATTAATCTTTGGCTGTTGCGCGATCAATTCAATGGAATTGAGGGTTGGACAATTGTGGACTGCGGTATTGCCAATGATGAGACAAAAGCATCATGGGAAACTATTTTTGCAACTCAATTAGAAGGCTTGCCGGTATTGCGTGTGATTGTGACGCATATGCATCCAGATCATGTTGGTTTGTCTCAGTGGCTATGTGAAAAATGGAATGCCCCTTTGTGGATTTCCATGACAGATTATTTGACAGCGCAATGGTTAAGTTGCAAAGAGGGTGGCGCAGCGGTAGGTGCGCGTGCAGGCGGCGGTGGTTCTGCGGACCATTTTCAAAAGCATGGTTTAACCGCACCAGAGGATTTGGAAAAAATTCGGGCGCGATCAAATTACTATAGCAATATGGTTCCTGGTGTGCCCCGCCAATATCGCCGCATCCTTGATGGTGAGTTTATTTCCATTGGTGGAAATGATTGGCAAGTCATCATGGGTTATGGTCATGCACCAGAGCATGCATCACTATTTTGCAAAAACCTGAAAGTGTTGATTTCAGGAGATATGTTGTTGCCGAGGATCTCTACGAACGTTAGCGTTTATGACGCTGATCCAGATGCTGATCCATTAGGCTTGTATCTGCAATCGTTGGCAAAGTATTTACCCTTGCCAGATGACACATTAGTGCTGCCATCCCATGGAAAACCTTTTGTTGGTATAAAGCCCAGAATCATGCAGTTAAACGCTCATCACGATGAGCGTTTGGCAGATGCATTGGCGGCATGTCAAAAGCCGATTACTGCTCGCGAAATTGTTCCTGTTTTATTTAAACGAGAACTCGATATTCACCAACTCACTTTTGCAATGGGTGAGGCTATTGCTCATCTGAATTACCTACTTCGTCGAGGTAAGTTGGATCGCCAGCTTTGCGAGGACGGCGTGTTGCGGTTTTACGCGGTTTAGCTTTTGTTGCTTTAGGACTCTCGCTAGATTCTGATTTGGGTGTGGCTGCAGCACTTGCCGCAGAAACTGCATCCCCAAATGATTTCAGGGCCATCATTGTTGCATGTTGTACTTCAAGTCCCTGAATCGTGGACTTCAGAATATTGAGGTTGAGATTGAGCCAGTTTTCAACGCTTTTCAGGTCCTTAATGCGTTTCTCAAGTTCCTCGATGTCCATGCCTGGAAAGGCCGCACCAAAGCCGCCAGCCGCTTTAGAGGCGTCCGTGGTGAAGGGGAACTGTCCAGCTTGGCCTGTTGCGCCTTGTCCCCACATGGTTTTAAACATCTCAAGACTTTGATTGAATTCGGGAATGGTTCCAAACATAGCGACTCCAGGGTAAATAAAAGGTGGCTTTTCCAATAGAATAAGGGATTCTAGAGATCAATCCCGGTTAAGCAATGCAATTTAATGGTTTGTCCCAGCCTTACACCCGCGGTCAGGCACTTCCTGAGCTTTTAAAGCAGCGCATCCTCATATTGGATGGCGCAATGGGCACCATGATTCAGCAATATAAGTTAACCGAAGCGGATTATCGGGGGCTGCCAGGAAATACTCGTTTTGCAGAACATCCTGGCGACCTCAAAGGAAATAATGAATTATTAGTGCTGACCCAGCCTCAAATCATCAGCGAGATACACGAGAAGTATTTAGATGCTGGCGCTGACATTATTGAGACGAACACATTTGGCGCAACCTCGGTAGCTCAAGAAGATTACAAGATGCCTGGCTTGGCGCGAGAGATGAATGAAGTCTCGGCAAAACTCGCACGTGCTGCCTGTGATAAGTACGGCACTGTTGATAAGCCGCGTTTTGCTGCTGGCGCGATTGGTCCAACTCCAAAGACTGCAAGTATTTCTCCCGATGTAAATGATCCGGGTGCGCGCAATATTACTTTTGATGCTTTGCGCACTTCTTATCGCGAACAAATTGAAGGGCTTTTTGCGGGCGGAGTGGATTTATTTTTAGTTGAAACTATTTTCGATACTCTGAATGCAAAAGCAGCGTTGTTTGCCCTCGATGAATTCTTTGAAGAGACAGGCGAGCGCTTGCCAGTCATGATTTCCGGAACCGTAACAGATGCCTCCGGAAGAATTCTTTCAGGGCAAACTGTAGAAGCATTCTGGAATAGCCTTCGCCACATCAAGCCGCTGACTTTTGGACTCAACTGTGCTTTGGGTGCAGCCCTGATGCGCCCTTATATCGCGGAGCTAGCGCGCATATGTGATGCCGCAGTATCTTGCTATCCAAATGCGGGTTTACCTAACCCGATGAGTGATACTGGATTTGATGAGACGCCTGAAATTACCTCGGGTTTAGTAGACGGTTTTGCGAAAGATGGGTTGGTGAACTTGGTGGGCGGTTGTTGTGGAACTACGCCTGACCACATTCGCGCGATTGCAAGTGCAGTTGCAAAACGCAAGCCGAGAGTTTTCTATCGAGAAGAGGCTGAAGAAGCATGAGTAAGATAGAAAACAAAAATCAGAAGCAAATGATTCCAGCAATGAAGCTCTCTGGATTGGAGCCATTCAATGTAACTGACGCTGTAGGCTTCGTGAACATTGGTGAGCGTACTAATGTGACGGGCTCCAAAGCATTTGCACGAATGATTTTGAATAATCAATTTGATGAAGCGCTTGCTGTAGCGCGCCAGCAAGTTGAAAACGGTGCCCAAGTCATTGACATCAACATGGATGAGGCAATGCTTGACTCAGAAGCGGCAATGACGCGCTTCCTCAATCTAATTGCATCCGAGCCTGATATTGCACGCGTACCCATCATGATTGACTCCTCAAAATGGAGTGTGATTGAGGCAGGTCTGAAGTGCATTCAGGGCAAGCCCATCGTCAATTCAATTTCTATGAAGGAGGGCGAGGAGCCTTTCCGTAAGCAAGCTGCTCTGATACGTCGTTATGGTGCAGCAACAGTGGTGATGGCATTCGATGAGGTAGGTCAGGCTGATACATTTGAGCGCAAGATAGAAATTTGTCAGAGAAGCTATGACATTCTGGTAAATGAGATTGGCTTTCCTGCAGAAGATATTATTTTCGATCCCAATATCTTTGCGATTGCGACGGGTATTGAAGAGCATGATAACTATGCCGTGGATTTCATTAACGCTACACGTTGGATAAAAGAGAATCTTCCTGGAGCTAAGGTCAGCGGTGGCGTTTCAAATGTGAGCTTCTCTTTCCGTGGAAATGATCGAGTACGAGAAGCAATTCATACAGTATTTCTTTACCATGCGATTCAAGCCGGCATGGACATGGGCATCGTTAATGCTGGTCAATTAGGCGTATATGCTGACCTTGACCCAGAACTGCGCGAGCGAGTTGAAGACGTAGTACTCAATCGTTTTAAGTTAAAAGAAGGTCAAACCCCAACCGAGAGACTCTTGGCGATTGCCGATCAATTTAAAGGCGATGGTACTAAGCAGGTTGAGAATTTAGCGTGGCGAGAAGCGCCAGTACGCGAGCGTTTAACGCATGCTTTAGTGCATGGCATCACGACATTTATAGAAGAAGATACTGAAGAGTTACGCGCGCAGATCATGGGCGCGGGTGGTAGACCAATCGAGGTCATTGAAGGCCCGCTCATGGATGGTATGAATGTTGTAGGCGATTTGTTTGGCGCCGGCAAAATGTTCTTGCCGCAGGTGGTAAAGAGTGCGCGTGTAATGAAGCAAGCTGTTGCGATGCTCATACCCTATATTGAGGAAGAAAAGCGTCAACATATCGCGGCGGGTGGCGAGGCCAAAGCCAAAGGCAAGATTGTGATGGCTACCGTCAAAGGTGATGTGCACGATATTGGTAAGAATATTGTTACTGTAGTACTGCAATGTAATAATTTTGAAGTTGCTAACATGGGCGTGATGGTGCCTTGCGCGGAAATCTTGAAGCGTGCCAAAGAAGAAAATGCAGATATTGTCGGTCTTTCAGGATTGATAACTCCATCGCTAGAAGAAATGACATACGTTGCACAAGAGATGCAGCGCGATGAGTATTTCCGTTCTCGTCAAATTCCTTTAATGATTGGTGGCGCTACGACTTCACGAGTTCACACCGCTGTAAAGATAGCGCCTCACTATGATGGCCCGGTTGTGTATGTGCCTGATGCATCTCGTTCCGTGTCTGTAGCATCAAGTCTATTATCTGATGAGAGCGCAAAGAAATTTATTCAAGATTTGCGTGATGACTATGCTCGTATTCGTGAGCAGCACGCGAATAAGAAGGCAACACCAAGCATCTCTCTGGAAGAAGCGCGCAAAAATCGCGAGATGATTAATTGGTCTTCATATGTTCCAGAGAAGCCAAAATTTATTGGACGTCGTGTCTTTAAGAATTTTGCTCTTAGCGATATTGCTAAGTACATAGATTGGACTCCATTCTTTCAGACCTGGGATTTGGCAGGAAAATTCCCAGCGATCTTGGATGACGAAGTAGTTGGTGAGGAAGCGCGTAAGGTCTATGCCGATGCTCAGATCATGTTGGATAAGCTGATTAAAGGGCAATGGCTTCAGGCTGATGGTGTTGTCGCTTTCTATCCCGCCAATACTATTGGCGACGATATTGTTTTCTATAGCGACGAAGAGCGTAAGCATCCTTTGTTTGTTTGGCATAACTTGCGCCAGCAATCAGAACGTCCTGTAGTTGATGGTGTTCGTAGGCCGAATCGTTGCTTAGCAGATTATGTTGCGCCAAAAGATACCGGCGTTGCTGATTACGTCGGTTGTTTTGCGGTAACTACTGGCCACGGTGTTGAAAAGAAAGTAGCCGAGTTCCAGGCAAAGCATGATGATTACAGCGCCATTATGTTGAAAGCTTTAGCAGATCGCCTGGCAGAAGCTTTTGCTGAATTAATGCATCATCGCGTTCGAACTGATTTGTGGGGTTATGCAACCGATGAGTTGCTAACTAATGATCAAATGATCAATGAGGAATATCGCGGCATTCGTCCAGCACCTGGTTATCCTGCCTGCCCTGCACATGAGGTGAAGGAAGATTTGCTGCGTGTAATTGGGTCTGAAGATATCGGAATGACCCTTACAGAATCTCTGGCTATGAATCCTGCGTCAAGCGTAAGCGGTTTCTATTTGGCTCATCCTAACGCGCAATATTTCAATGTTGGAAAAATTAGCTCTGAGCAGGTTGAGGATTTAGCAAAACGTCGTGGTCAATCAGTTGATGACGTGCGTCGTCAACTTGCAAGTTTGGTGGATTAAACGCCCCACATGACAGGTTCATTTTTTGCTCGCGCCTGCTTCATGAGTTCTAAAAATGGATATGCCCTTTGACCAAGTCGATCTGCTAGTTTTGGTTTCTCGGATTCACCATCTTTGTTTTCATTCGCTTTTTTGCGTTCCTCGAGATCATTCAAGATGGCGGTTTCTAGGGCGGTAATTAGTGCGGGCAATTGCTCCTCAGTCAATATTCCCCTGGGCTCAAGCGGGCGACCCAAGATATCGAAGATTCGCTTGGTCAGATCAGCCAGCATGATGACATCCGGACCAGCTTTAGAGCGAAAGTGATAGATCATTTCAACAGCTTACCACCTGATAAACTCACTTATCTATGTTGCAGACCAATAAAAACCGTTTAATTGATATGTTGAGTTCGGCTCTCAAAGGCCTAGCTCAGGAGCGTGGCTTAGATGATGCCCCAACCCCCCGTTTAGAAAGGCCAAAGGCAGTCGATCATGGGGATGTGGCATGCAATATCGCCCTCCAGCTTTCAAAGGCATGGAAGCTCAATCCTCGAGATCTAGCTCAAGCCTTGGTGGATAGATTGCAAAAAGAGGCTGGTTTTGGCCAGCTCATTTCGTCCTGCGAAATTGCTGGGCCCGGTTTTATTAATTTTCGATTGAGTAACCAAGCTAAAACTGCGGTTATTGGTGAGATCCTATCATCCGGTGTTCATTTTGGCGAAGTCAGTCAGGGCTCTGGACCGATTGGTAGTGCCATGATTGAGTTTGTTTCAGCAAACCCAACTGGCCCCCTGCATGTTGGGCATGGTAGACAAGCCGCTCTCGGCGATGCTCTGGCTAACTTATTGGCTACTCAGGGAGTAAAAGTACATCGTGAGTTTTACTACAACGATGCTGGCGTACAAATCGCCAATCTTGCTCTGTCTGTTCAAGCGCGCTTACATGGTTTAAAGCCAGGGGATGCCAATTGGCCTGAGCAAGCTTACAACGGGGAATACATTGCAGAAATTGCTTCTGCATTTAAAGCATCGACTGATTATCAGGATGACCTAGAGTCGATCCGTAAATTTGCAGTGGCATATTTACGCAACGAGCAAGATATTGATTTGAAGACTTTTGGCGTGAAGTTCGACTGTTACTATTTGGAATCATCTTTATATACCGATGGTAGTGTCGACCAGATCGTTCAAGATTTGCAGGCAATCGGAAAAACCTATGAGGCTGAAGGCGCGCTTTGGCTCAGAACAACTGATGACGGCGACGATAAAGATCGCGTGATGCGAAAGTCAGATGGCAGCTTTACTTATTTTGTTCCAGACGTGGCATATCACACCAGTAAATGGAATCGCGGCTTTGAGAAAGTGATTAACGTTCAAGGCAGCGATCACCACGGAACGATCGCACGCGTTCGTTCAGGCTTGCAGGGCGTAGCTCAGAAGCGTGGCTGGGATATTCCGAAAGATTACCCAGATTATGTATTGCACAAAATGGTTACCGTGATGCGTCATGGTGAAGAGGTCAAAATTTCTAAACGCGCAGGTTCTTATGTGACCGTGCGAGATCTAGTTGAATGGTCTGGCGGCGTTACTCCCGATATGACTCTCGAAGAGAGAGAATTGGCGCTCCAGCGCGGACGTGATGCGGTGCGTTTCTTCTTGATCTCTCGTAAAGCAGATACTGAATTTGTCTTTGATGTTGATTTAGCGCTTCAACAAAATGATGAAAATCCTGTGTTTTATGTGCAATATGCACATGCGCGCATTAGTTCAATTCTGCAGCAATGGGGTGGTAAGCCGGCCGATTTAGTCAACGCAGATTTGTCCTTATTACAAAGCAAGGCTTCGGATCATTTGTTAAGACGACTTGCAGAGTATCCAGAGGTGTTAACAAATGCAGCAGCAGAATTGGCGCCACATGCCCTCGCTTTTTACTTGCGTGATTTAGCTGGTGATTTTCATACCTTCTATAACGCCGATCGGGTATTAGTAGACGATGAAGCCCTGAAGCTTGCACGCCTTGCCTTGTTATCAGCAACGCGTCAGGTTCTGCAAAATGGGTTGAGAGTCTTAGGGGTATCTGCTCCAGCAAAGATGTAGTGGCAATGAACGAAGTGAATATGTAAGATGAGGATATGATGAAAAAACCGAATCAACTAACAAGCTTCAAACAGCAAAACATAGACACCCATATGAACATTTCAAATCGCAGTTCCCAATATGGCGGCACTATTTTGGGTTTTGTGCTTGGCTTGGGTGCCGGTCTAGGAATTGCTTTTGTCATTGCTTTCTATCTTTCCAAAAATACTCCGCAAGAGAGACCTGGGGTTCGTGCACCGAATTTGCCGATGACAATTAAGCCCGTAACTCCTGCTGAGAGTGAGGCAGCCGCCCCGACTGATCAGTCGGATTTAAATAAGCCTTTGCAAGGCAAACTCCCAGCGCCCGCATCTAACGACCCAATTGGTGATTTGGTCGGCGGCAAAAAATCAGCGGATGGGGCTAATTCTTCAGTAGACTCAAAGAGCGATGCGATTTATTTCTTGCAAGTTGGTGCGTTTACAAAGCGGGCAGATGCAGATGCGCAAAAAGCAGCCTTAGCGATTCAAGGAATTCAGGCGCAATTGAGCGAGGTAACAAGTGACGGCAACACTTTGTGGCGTGTTCGAACTGGACCCTACACGAGCGTTGAAGAAAGTAGTCCAGCTCGCGATAAATTAAATAGTATGGGCATTAAATCTAATCTTATTAAATCAAGTAAATAAACTGTCAATATGATCTCATTGAGCAAACGTATTTTTTTGGCTTTTACTCTAATAGTTTTGTGTGGTGCTGTTCAAGCGCAAAAAATTGAAGAAGGTTTTGATTACCGCATCCTGCCAGTTCCTCAGCCGGTAGAGACAAAAGGCAAAGTTGAGGTTATTGAGTTTTTTTGGTATGGCTGCCCACATTGTTATGACTTTGAACCTGAGTTAAGCGCTTGGGTTAAGCGTCAGCCTAAAGACGTTGTTTTCCGTAGGGTGCCAGTAGCATTTCGAGATGATTTCTTGCCGCATAGCCAGTTGTACTACGCTCTTGAGGCGATGGGCAAAGGCGATGCACTCAATGAAAAGGTGATGTATGCGATGCATAAAGAAAATAAGCGCCTACTTACTGAAACTGAAATTGCAGATTGGGTTGCTTCACAGGGCGTTGATCGCAATACCTTCCTTGCGACATACCGTTCTTTTGCAGTTGTTTCAAAGGCTAGAGCTGCAAAACAATTGACCGAGGCTTATCGTATCGACGGTGTCCCAACTATTGTGATGCAAGGTAAGTATGTAACCTCACCATCGATTGCTGGCACTAAAGCTAAGGCGATTGCGGTGATGGATTATCTTGAAGAAAAAATCCGCAAAGATAAATATCGGCAGTAGTCGCTAATAATGATTAATCAAGCCCGAGATTAATCAGGCTTTAGATTTTGACGAAACGGCGCACAATCCAAAAATAGATTGGGTAAGGCAATATTCTCAGGAATTTCAAAAATCTTGAGAATCGTTTGGGAAAGTGAATGTCAAATTCGCCTTTCTGAATGCCATTTAATATTTCTGAAGCCGCTTCTTCGGCACTAATTAAGGCTGGCATTTCAAAATCATTCTGTGCGGTCGCTTCTGTTGCCACAAAGCCTGGAGAAATCATATGCACTCCAATGCCTTTAGGGAGCAAGTCGTAGTATAGGATTTCGCAAAAGTTAATGATGGCCGCTTTGCTAGGACCATATGCCAAAGCCTTAGGTAAGCCACTGTAGCCAGCAACACTGCCAACAATCGCAATATTGCCTCTTTGTGCTTGTAGCATTTTTGGCAGAACGAGTGCTACCGCTTTCATGGGCCCAAGAAGATTGGCATCAATAGTTTGTTCGGCAATATGGATATCAAAGGCATCTGCTCTCAAGGGGGTGTAGATGCCCGATACAAATAAGAGTAAATCGATGCCACCCCACATGTTGATGATCTTTTCATAAGAAGTGGCTAACTGCTCATCATTGGTTACGTCTAGTGGAATTACTAATGCTTGATCAGCTTTTGCGTCTTGTGCAATTGCATTTAAGCGCTCAATCCGTCTACTTGAAAGAATAACCCGTGCATTTTGGTCGATTAGTGATCTGGCACATGCCTCACCAATTCCACTAGAGGCGCCAATAATCCAAATGCGCTTATCTGAGAAGCTATCGATTCCGGTTTGCTTCATAAAGTCAGGGCATCAGGTGATGCCTTTGGTGATGCGTGGCTAAGGGTGAATTGAACAACATCAATGCTGCGTTCAGCAAATCCGGCAGCGCAATACATAAGATAAAAATTCCAGAGTCGAATAAAGGCTTCATCAAAACCTAGATTACGAATTTCTTGAAGTTTGTGATTAAAGTTGTCGCGCCAAATACAGAGTGTTTTGGCGTAATCCAGCCCGAATGCAAATTCGTTTTCTATTATCAATCCTGCTTTAGTGGCGGCAGCTTTAAAACTAGCACGTGACGGAAGCATGCCCCCAGGAAATACATATTGCTGAATAAAGTCTGTACTGTGACGATAGCGCTCGAATAGATGATCGGCAATGACAATTGTTTGAATACATGCTTTACCGCTAGACTTAAGGCATTTTGCAAGTGTTTGAAAATACTCAGGCCAGTGCTTTTCGCCAACCGCCTCAAACATTTCAACTGAGGCGATCCCATCAAATTGCTCTTGGCAATCGCGATAGTCCTGTAGACGAACCTCAAAATGATTTTGGTTGCCTGAAATAGCCTCAAGGTTTTTCAGTCGATTTTCTGCAAATGCTTTTTGTTCGGTAGACAAAGTAAGTCCTGTGATGGATCTACCGCTGAGCAATGCCTCTTCCATTACTCCGCCCCAGCCACAGCCAATTTCTAGAATGTGATCACCTGGCTTGGTATTGAGAGAGCTTAAGATGCGTTTAATTTTGGATCTTTGCGCATCAGTAAGAGTTTGCTTTGTGCTATCAGAAAACCATGCGCTGGAATAACTCATGCTAGGGTCAAGCCACAGGCTATAGAATGCGTTGCCTAAGTCGTAGTGCGCATGAATATTCTTGCGACTTCCGGATTTTGTGTTGTCTCTTAACCAATGCTTCAAGCGGTAGAAAATGGATCCAAGCCAGCTGCCGTAAATTGCTTTTTCAAGGATGGTGCGGTTCCGAACAGCAAGTTCTAAAATCTTTTTTAGGTCAGTGCTATCCCATTCACCTCGAATGTAGCTTTCTGCAAAACCAATATCTCCATGAGACATTAGATCCTTGAATACAATCCAGTCGAAGATTTGAATGTTAGCTTGCAGCGCATCTGCTTTATTGCCAAATTCTCTTACCTGGCCATCCGGCAAAGTCATTTTGAGATAGCCGCTATTGAGCTGGGATAGTAAGTTGAGAATAAATTTTGTGCTGTAGTCACCTTTAGGTGAATGCGATGCGCCTCTTTTATGATTTGAAAAATTGAGGCGTGAAAGTAAATTTTGTCCTGGGCGATTCATTTGCTGACTTCAAACTTCGGTGGTTTTGGCTTTGAATGAAAGGGTACACCTTTTAGCCATAATTTCAATGCCTGCCAATGAATGCGAAATATCACCCCGAGACTCATCAAGGGATAGCGCAATAGAGCTAGATATAGAGCAGATTTAGTAAGGGGGCGACCTATTCCGCTGATGCTGGTGTTTATGAGCGGTAGCCCATCTTCATGTAGCTCAATTCTGGCAAGGATATTTCTTTTGGATTGGCTATCTTCGGGGAACAAAAACCGAAATTGGTACTCGCCACGAACCTCGCAAAATGGCGAGACATGAAATGCTTTTTTACTGATAAGCGTTTCACCAGATCTGATCTGCTCGCCAGAATCCTTGTGTAGTAAATAGCAGTGTCGCTCTCCAAAGGTATTATTTACTTCAGCCAATATTGCGCGGACTGTATTGTCTTTATTGGTACAAATCCAAAAACTGACGGGATTAAAGACATAACCTAGGACTCTAGGAAAAGTCTGCAACCAAATTTCGCCATCAATTTGGCTGATGCCATGCTTCTGTAAAACCTCTTCTATCCATGCAAGGCTATCAGTTTCACCACGACCATGATCTTTATCGTAGAAAGAACATAAGCCTGGGCGATTGTCGCTTAAGCCTGAGTCAACCAAAAGAAATGGGTCGTGTTTACGCGCCCGCATAGGAATGGAGATGGTGAAAACACCATAAGAGAACGCATTTCTTGCTGGCCTTAAGCGGCTATGCTTAACTACCCCAAAATTAATCTTTGCTTGATTCATTTAGCAAGCATCTTGCTTGGGCATGGAATTTAATGGCGAGTGCAGGCCCTCAATTAATGCCTCTGCAACGAGCTCCCCCGAGCGCAATCCATCCTCGTGAAAGCCAAAGCCAGTCCAGGCACCACAGTACCAGATTGAGGATGTTCCTTGAATGAGTGGCAATGCTTTTTGCGCTTGAATTGCCTTCATATCAAACACGGGGTGCGAATACTGAATTTCTTGTTGTACTAATTTTGGATTAGGTTCTGCGGAGGGATTTAAGCTCACAATGATTTGTGTGCCTTTCAGCTCTTTTGGTAGGGGCTGTAAAAGGTTAATGAGGTAATTTACGCTCACATGTTGCTTGGATGATGGTGTGGCGCCTGATTTAGCGGTGTAGTTCCATGCCGCCCAGCAACGTTTCGTTTTCGGTAGAAAGTTGGTGTCAGTATGGAGAATGGCGCGATTCTCTTGATATGGAATTGCAGCCAAAATATCTTTAGCCTCTTGGCCAATGCCGTGAAGCAAGGCTAGGGTTTGATCGCTATGGCAGGCCATTACTACCTCATCAAAAAAGGCAGATCCTGAGGTGCTAATAACTTCTGCAGCGGATCCATCTTGCGCCGCATTAACACGCAATACACCCTCTCGCTTGATAGTGACTTTATTTTGTTCTAGGGCATGCACGATACGCTTGACGTATTCACGCGACCCACCACGAACAGTAAGCCACTGAGGCCGATTCTGAATTTGCAAAAGGCCGTGGTTGTGACAAAAGCGAATCATAGTTTGAATCGGGAACTCGAGCATTTGCTCAACAGAGCATGACCAAATTGCGCCGATCATCGGTAAAAAATAATTTTCTCTGAAGCTTTGGCTAAATCGATTGCGATCTAAGAAGCTTGCAATTGTTTCATCCGGTTCTGAATATTGATGGCCGGCTGCAATTTGATCGTGAGCCAACTTTGTTGCTAGGCGATTGAAGCGCAAGATGTCGTATGTCATGCGCCAGAAAGAGGGTGAAAGCAGGTTGGATCGCTGACCAAAGAGAGAATTAATGTCATTACCAGCCCACTCAAGCTTGGGGTGGGATGGATTTTTCTCGGAGGTATCAATTGAAACTGAAAACGACATTTCAGAGGGTGCTATTGGGACCTGAATCTCTTCAAATAGCCTCACTAAGCGCGGATAAGTTTTGCGATTGAAAACTAGAAAACCAGTATCTACACCATAAGACAATTGCTTGCCAGCGTGCTCATATGTGAAGTCAACAGTATTACTATGGCCGCCAATATGGTTCCCACCCTCATAGACGGTAAGCTCTATGTTAGGCTGCTGGCGAAGAGCGTATGCGCATCCTAAGCCAGAAATGCCAGCGCCAATGATGGCAATTCTTTTTTTGCTCACTGCGCTTTTTCCTCTAAAAGTTTTTCAATCTGATCGGTGATAGAACTGCTTGTTGGTTTTGTGACGCTACCGAACGAATCTACCACGTTACCTTTGCGATCAATCAAATATTTATAAAAGTTCCACTTTGGTGTGGTGCCAGTTTTTGCAATCAGCATTTTGAAGAGTGGGTTTGGATTGTTTCCATAAACACTGCTCTTTGCAAACATCGGAAATTTGACGTCATAAGTGTTTTTGCAGAAATCAGCAATTTCTTTATTGCTGCCAGGCTCTTGTTGCCCAAAATCATTTGATGGGAATCCTAAAACGACAAATCCTTTGTCCTTATATTTGGCATAAATTTTTTCCAGACCCTCATATTGACTTGTAAATCCACAAAAGCTGGCGGTATTAACTACCAAAATAACCTTGCCTTGGTATTGGCAGAGATTTTGAAGAGCCTCATCTTGTAGACGAGGGAAGGTATGGGATAACAAGGGGCTGCAGCTGGAGGCTGCTTGTGCACTGTTAAATAAGGGAAAGCCAATAAAAAATATGAAGAGCCAAGCGGTCAGGCGGCTATTTACTCTAGGGTTCATAAAGTCTCTTTTCTTCTAGTTATGCCTACCAAGTCTAAGACATTCTGATGAATATCGCAGGAGGGGACTCAAAGCTATTAATATTGCAGTATGAGTACATATCCTTCGCCCTCTTTTGAGTCTAAAGTCTGCACCCCAGCGCAACTTCAGGAGCGTATTTCAAAATTACCAAGACCCCTTGTTTTTACCAATGGCGTCTTTGATATTTTGCATCGCGGGCATGCCAGTTATCTCGCCCAAGCACGAGCACTGGGAGCTAGCATGGTGGTAGGTGTTAACTCAGATTCTTCGGTCAAGATGTTAGGCAAAGGCGATGATAGGCCAATCAATGTAGAAGCTGATCGCCAAGCATTGCTGGCAGCATTGGAGAGCGTTGACTTGGTGGTCGTATTTTCTGAACAAACCCCAGTCAATTTAATTGAGCAAATTCATCCAGATATTTATGTCAAGGGCGGGGATTATGAAATCGATACCTTAGCGGAGACTAAGCTGGTAAAAACGTGGGGAGGCAAGGCTGTTGCCATCCCATTTTTATATGAACGCTCAACTACTAGTTTGCTTGGAAAAATACGTTCCTAGGATGTTGCCTACTTTGTTTGTCTTTTAGAGATTTTTTAACAGCCAGGCCCAAACACCACGCAAAACTAGACCTTCGCTGACTTCAATCTTCTGGGTGCTTAGTATATTCGCTTGCCGAATTTGATTCATCAGCGTTTTTGCGTTTCCCCCATCGAACCAAATTTTTTCTACTGGCAGATTCATTTGTTTAGCCAGATCTAGTGCGTATTGAATAGCACCAATTTGTGCTGCATCACACCCACCAATAATGGCTTCGTTTGTAGATGTTCCAAATCCTTGCTCAGATGCATCGCGAACTGCAAGTGGTAGTTGCGCCGTGTTAGCTTCTAGGCTTTGGTGCATCAAACTGAGACCTGGCAGAATCCAGCCGCCGTAGTGCACACCATTTGAGCCTAGTAGGTCGATAGTCGTTGCAGTGCCTGCATTGATGATGAGCGCATTTGTTTTGGATAAGGAACGGGCGCCAATAATAGCGCTCCAGCGATCAGACCCTAATTTACTTGGATCTTGATAAAGGGTACGTATTCCATCAAAGGTGCTATCGCCACCAAGTTGTTTCCACTGAATATCTTGCCATTGTGGAAATAGTGACTGAAGTTGATTTATTACTTCTTTACCAGCAACGCAACTAAAAGCAATGACATCAGGCTTAGGTAATGTTTTAGAGATGTAATCAGCTAACTCTGCACGATGTTCGGCAGACTGCAGTGATTGAGTATTAATGGAGCCAGAGTAATCCCATAATTTTTTTTGTTGATCAGATGGTTGTTTTGTGGACTCCACGGCAGCCCATTTGAGACGCGTATTACCAACATCAAAAATTAAATATAGGCTCATGACTGCACTCTTAAAGAAACATCGCCTGCATAAATTGAAATCACTTTTTCATCTTTTTCAAGCAGAAGCGCGCCATCTGCACCAATGCCTTTTGCTAGACCATAGATAGGCTCTTTACCAGCTCCCGAAAGGCAGACAGCTTGATTTGCATAGGCATCCCATTCGCTCCATGCTTGCTGATATGGGGTAAATCCTTGGGCATCGAAATTCTGCAAGTGTTGCTCTAAGGAGTCAAGCAAACTTAACCAAAGATACTCCGCGTCTGGTAGCGCCGAATCCTTTGGCAGTAAATCTTCAATAGCGCTGACTTTTGTGCCGACCTCATGAAGATTTTTTTCTATTGAGCTCGCGTTGCGTAAATTGAGGCCAATGCCAATAATCATCCAACTAGGGTCAGCGGGTTTTGCTTGTCCGCCCTCGATCAAAATTCCCCCAAGCTTGGCATTGTTTAACAGCAGATCATTTGGCCACTTCAGACGAAGACCGGCTTGCAAAAGTAGAGACTTATCCAGACCGCAAGCTTTTGCGATGCCTTCAATTACCGCTAAGCCTACCAATAGGCTAAGGCCTGCTAATTGTGCGGGGCTTCTCTTGAAGGGGTAGGCCATAGAAAAGCAGATGGAGTCATCTGGGTTCGATAGCCAAGCCCGCCCAGCCCTTCCTTTTCCAGCAGTCTGTCTATGGGCAATTCTGGCTACGGGGTCAATTAACTGACCCGTACGCCAACGCTCCAAAAGATCATCATTGGTGGACTTGGTCTCGGCAACGCGTTCGAGGATGCAATTAGCAGTCATTTCGCCATTGTAGAAAGGTCTGACCTAGAATTGTGGAATGCATTCAAAAGATCACCGCCCCCGTCAGTTGTTGTGGCCATTGCAGGCCATGCCACTTGCGCGCGCAATGAGTCTTGTTTATGCCTTGTTGATTGTATATATGAGCTTAAACCCGTTTGATTTTAATTTTCATAACGGTATTGGCGCATATACATGGATTGATGCCCCTTTGCCACGATTTATTACCCTTTTCGATGTTTCGGTAAACATTCTGGCGTATATCCCCTTTGGATTTTTATTGGTTTTCGCTGCATATCCCCGTTGGCAAAATTTTGTGGCATTAGGTATAGCTATTAGTTTGAGTGCAGCACTGGCATTGAGTGTAGAAACTTTGCAGTCATGGTTACCAACGCGCATCCCTAGTCTGATGGATTGGTGGGCAAATGTATTTGGAGGTCTATTGGGCGCCTTGCTGGCGATTCCTTTAGGTCCCCAGTGGTTATCTGGTAGCGCAATACGACGAAGGTTTGATCAGTGGTTTGGTTTGAATTGGGCAGTCTGTGCGCTCTTTTTGCTTTTTCCTTGGTCACAAATTTATCCACAAAGTTCATGGCTGGGAGTGGGCGTTTGGGGACATGTCATTTTTGGTTCAATTGATTGGGGAACTCTTGTGGTCAATCAAATTGCTCAAGAGATGTTCATTACTGGTTTTTGTTGGCTTGGTGTGGCCTTGCTTCTTTCTTTGGGGATGCGTGCCAAAGCGCCGCAGTGGCAAATCTTAAATGGCTTGCTCTGCTTTACGGTTGTTCTGAAAACTTTCTTTACAGCGCTGCAATTTGGCGTTGAGTTCAGCTTTATTTGGCTGACTACGGGTGCTTTTTGGGGCATGTTTTTAGCAACCATCGCCTTACGTTGGGCCTTGGGCTTGCCTCAGCGAACCAAATGGTTTTTGGCAATAAGTTGTTTGATTGGCATCACTGTCGTCATTAACATAATGCCTGATAATCCTTATTTCATTTTGACTTTAAGACATTGGAATCAAGGACGGCTATTGCACTTTAATGAGTTGATGCAGTGGGTTTCGGTGATATGGTTGCCCATGGCTTTTGTTTGGATGATTCGCAACGCATTTCGTCCTCAACCACACTCTCAATACTGAAATTATTTATCTATGACTTTTTCTCATCATTTATTCTTTTGTTTAAATCAGCGCAGCAATGGTGATGATTGTTGCGATCGTCATAACGCATTTGCTCTATTTGAGTATGCGAAGAACAGAGTTAGAGAATTAGGTCTTGCGGGCCCTGGAAAAATTCGGGTCAATAAAGCAGGCTGCCTAGATCGTTGCGCTGATGGTCCGGTAATGGTTGTGTATCCAGAGGGCATCTGGTACACCTTGATTGATCAAGAGGATGTAGAAGAGATTATTCAATCTCACTTAATTAAAGGCTTTCCTGTAGCCCGCTTACAGCTTGCTTAGATAGATATAGCCGCTTTTATTGTTGAAAGTATTTTGTATGAATAGCCGTACTAAATTAATTCAGATTGATGGAATTGTTGGCCCAATCGAAATGTCGATTGATCTTCCGGATGAGCTGAAAAACGATCCTAACTTTGCAGTGCGTGGCCTAGCATTGGTGGCCCACCCTCATCCATTGATGGGCGGAACCATGGATAACAAGGTTGCACAAACAATGGCTCGTTCATTCAACCAATTGGGTTATGTAAGTGTACGGCCGAATTTTCGTGGCGTTGGCGGTACGGCTGGGGTGCATGATGACGGCGTTGGCGAGTTAGAAGATTTATTGCATGTCACTGAGTGGATGCAAACCCCATCTAGTTGGTCTCAGTTTGAGGCAACTGCTAGTCACCCTTGGGTTAATTCGGCGAACACTTTACCGCTGGTAGTTTCTGGGTTTTCATTTGGCAGCTTTGTAGGCAGTCATTTGGTTCAGCGCTTGGCAGAGCTGGGTCGACCTGCTGAGAGATTAGTCATGGTGGGAAGTGCTGCGGGCAAATGGACTTTGGCACAAGTACCTGCAGACACAATTTTGATTCATGGTGAACTGGATGAAACGATTCCATTGATTGATGTGCTTGATTGGGCGCGCCCCCAAGAATTAACAGTTCAAGTGGTTCCTGGAGCCGATCATTTTTTCCATCGTAGATTACATTGCATTCGCAACATCATTACTGGTGCTTGGCTGGGAATGCCAGATCACCGAAAACAATAAAACCCAAAGAACAGAACAAGAAAAAAGAACATCGCTATGGCTGAAGAAAAATCGCTAATTGAATATCCGTCGCTGTTTCCCATCAAGGTTATGGGAAAAAATATTCCTGAATATTTGCCTGCCATTGTGCACATTGCAAAACAGTTTGATCCCACTTTTGATGAAGGCAAGGTAGAGCAGCGACCTTCAAAAGATGGAAATTATTTAGGTATTACATTGCCTATCACGGCAACTAGTCGCGAGCAATTAGATGAGCTTTATCGCACTTTGTCTACTCATCCATTGGTAAGCATTGTTCTTTAAAACCACTCGATGAAGGCTTTAGTTAAACATCTTGGTGTAGCGGATTACGCTAAAACGTATGAAGCAATGCAGACGTTTACTAAGGAACGCGATGCTAATACTCCAGATGAGATCTGGGTCTTAGAGCATCCTCCGGTATTTACTTTGGGTTTGGCCGGAGACGCTAGTAATTTGCATACTCCCAGCAATCAAATTCCGATGGTTCAGGTCGATCGGGGTGGTGAGATTACTTATCATGGTCCAGGTCAGCTTGTCGTTTATTTATTGCTTGATCTGAAGCGCTTAGGAATTTTTGTTAAAGAACTAGTATTTCGCATTGAGCAAGCGGTGATTGACACCCTGTCAGATTTTGGCGTGCAAGCTGAGCGTAAGCAGGGCGCCCCAGGAATTTATGTGTCAGAGCAGGATGGAGTATCGGGTGAGTGGGTGGGAGCTAAGGTTGCTGCTTTGGGGCTCAAAGTCTCTAGAAGCTGCTCGTATCACGGGTTGGCGTTAAATGTGTCCACCGACTTAGAGGCATTTGGGCGTATCCACCCCTGTGGTTATGAGGGCTTAAAGACGGTTGATATGCAAACTCTCGGGATCAAGGACAATATAGACACTATTAGCCAAGTGCTTTTGAAGTATTTACAAAAGCAACTAAGCTTGAATGAGTTAGATAACACCAGATGACAATAAATAAATCCGATACCAAGCAGACAGTTGAAGAACGTCAAGATCTTCAATACGATGCCACTCGTAAACAAAAATCGAGTGAGAAGACTGCTCGTATTCCGATCAAAATTGTTCCTCTTGAAGAAGTATTAAAAAAGCCCGACTGGATTCGGGTGAAGGCCGCCTCCGGAAATTCTCGTTTTGCTGAAATCAAAAAGATTTTGCGTGAAAACGAATTAGTAACAGTTTGTGAAGAGGCAAGCTGCCCAAATATCGGCGAGTGCTTTGGTAAAGGTACCGCGACATTCATGATCATGGGCGACAAGTGCACAAGACGTTGTCCGTTTTGTGACGTAGGTCATGGTAGACCTGATCCCCTCGATCAAAAAGAGCCAGCGAATTTGGCTCGCACTATTGCAGCCTTAAAGCTGAACTATGTAGTCATTACTAGTGTGGATCGCGATGACTTACGCGATGGCGGTGCTATGCATTACGTAGATTGCATCACGCAGTCTCGTGAACTATCGCCAACTACTCGCATAGAGGTTTTGGTGCCAGATTTTCGTGGGCGTTTAGATAAGGCATTGGATATTTTTGCTGAGCATGCCCCCAAAGGTTTGCCAGACGTCATGAATCACAATTTAGAAACAGTTCCGCGTTTGTATAAGCAGGCTCGTCCAGGCGCAGATTATTTAAATTCTTTAAAGCTATTGAAAGAGTTCAAAGAGCGCTTTCCACATATTCCAACTAAGAGTGGATTAATGGTTGGACTTGGTGAAACTGATGAAGAAATATTGGAAGTCATGCGTGATATGCGCGAGCACAATATTGATATGTTGACTATTGGTCAATATCTTGCGCCTTCGGGTCATCACTTGCCCGTGACACGCTATGTGCATCCAGATGTATTCAAAATGTTTGAAGAAAAGGCTTATGAAATGGGCTTTTCTCATGCGGCAGTGGGCGCTATGGTGCGCTCTAGCTATCACGCTGATCAGCAGGCACATGGAGCGGGTGTTGTTTAAGGGTCTTGTTCGGTCTTACCTACTTGCAACCCTTTTTCTACTGTTAGTTGCTTGCAGTCCAAAGCTCAACTGGCGAACAATGCAATCGCCTGAGCAACGATATACAGCCTTATTTCCAGGTAAGCCAGACAAGTTAGAGCGTCAGATTCCAATTGGCGATCAAGAGTTTCGTCAGACTCTCGAAGCCGTCAAGATAGATGATGATATTTACTCCATCAGTTCAATTGATATTCCTGCGAAACAAGTGAATACCGATTTAGTACAAAAAATCACGAAACAGTTACAAAGTAATTTATTGGATAGAGCGAAAGCCTCTGGAGGATCTGTAATTAGTGAGCCAGCCTATTTCCAAAACAGCCAACATCAGCGTATTGCAACAACTGACTATTATATTGTCTTTAATCAAACCAGCAAAGCTCAGCAAGTAATGCGAGTTCGGTGGATTACAAGAGCAGATGACAATAAGAATGTGCTGCTATATCAAGTATCGGTATTGCACTCCAATGCAAATACCAGTGACGCAAAGACACTTTTAGCAAAAGAAGAATACGCAAACTTCTTTAACGAGTTTTATCCTGACTAAAAACACTAGGTAATTAAATCAATCGAGCAATTACTTTATTTGCTCTAGAGCGGCAACCTTTGCCTCTAGTGCCTCTAGTTTTTCTCTGGTCTTGGCAAGAACCTTTGTTTGCAATTCAAATTCTTCACGAGTAACCAAATCCATTTTTTGGAAACCTTGATTCATCATGGCTCGAACATTTTTTTCAATTTCTTGAGCCGGAGAATTGCGAATTGCTTCCCCTACTTTGTTTTGCATGTCGTTAGCGATGCGTTGAATTTGCTCGAGGATTTCGCCAGGTTTTTGCATGATGGGTTCTTTAGTGAGATTAGTAGTTGCGTAAAAGATACACATTCATATTTTAATTTGAGGCACCAAAAATGGGGAAAAACGCCAAAAAAGCCTAAAAATTGAAGAAATGCACATTATCGGTGCAATAAAAAGCACTAAAAGAGTGCAATGGCATTAATAAGGGGAATGGCTGGAAATTCAATAGAGGCCTGCCCTTCATCATCACCCCATGCAATAAGCATTAATCCCTTTTTTGATTACAAACAGTAAGGAGTAATACATGAAAACTTTACATAAGAGAGCAATTTCTGCAGCAGCAGTTGCATTGCTATCAGGTTTGGCGTGTTCGGCTGCGTTTGCTGCTGACACACCAACCGATCCAGAAGATGCTGGTAGCCCAATCGCTGCAAACGTAACGATTGTTAATGACTACCGCTATCGTGGTATCAGCCAATCAAACTTTAAGCCAGCGATTCAAGGAGGTTTTGATTACGCTCATGAGAGTGGTTTCTACATCGGAAACTGGAACAGCTCGATTAGCTGGATCAGTGATTCAACATCAACAGGCGGCGTCAACTCTGGGTACACTACAAAGTCAATTTCTGCGCCCATTGAGATGGACTTCTATGCTGGTTACAAGAAAGAGTTAATTGGTGAAGGTTTTGCAACAGATGTTGGTGTTTTGCAGTACTTTTATCCAACCTCGGGTTATCCCACAAGCAATGTGATGGCAAATCCAAACACCACTGAAATTTATGCGGCACAAAACTTTACTTTTGGTCCTGTGACTGGATTTGCAAAAGTATCTTATGCTGTTAGCACTTTATTTGGAAACGTTAATTCTACTGGCTCATATTATCCAGACTTAACTTTAAATTACGACACTGGCGTATGGGGTCTGTCATTAAATGGACATGTTGGATATCAGTATGTTGCTGGAAATCAGCCTGCTGCATCCTCTACACCAAACGTTAGCAATAGCACTTTGTATTCTTATACTGATTGGAAGTTAGGAATTACTAAAGATTTTGGAGGAGGTTTATCGGCTGCCCTTGCATATGTCGGTACAAACGCTGCTACCTATGGAGGATCCTATACCTACCTCAGCCCACAAGGCAAGAACTTGGGTAAATCCACAGGCTTAATTTCTTTAACTAAGACTTTCTAATTTCCACCTCTGAACGGAGAAAAATATGAAATTAATTACCGCAATCATCAAGCCCTTCAAGCTTGACGAAGTGCGCGAAGCTCTCTCAGAAGTTGGAGTTTCGGGCATCACCGTCACTGAAGTTAAAGGCTTTGGTCGTCAAAAGGGTCACACCGAGTTGTATCGCGGTGCTGAATATGTTGTTGATTTTTTACCTAAGGTAAAAATTGAAGCTGCTGTTGAAGATGGCATCTTGGAGCGTGCGATTGAAGCGATTGAAAAATCTGCGCGTACTGGCAAGATTGGCGATGGCAAGATTTTTGTCTCCCCAGTTGAGCACGTCATTCGTATTCGTACCGGTGAAACCGGCGCGTCAGCACTTTAAAGAGAGGTTCAAAATGTTAACTTGGATGAAACGACTTGTTGCTGGTGGCGCGATGGCCTTGGCTATTGGCGCTACTGGCGTAATGGTGACTTCGCCAGCGCACGCTGATGAAGTTAAAAAGCCAGCAGTTACTGCTCCTGCCGCAACACCAGCAGCTGCAGAACCTGCGCCTGTACTTTGCTCTGAAAAGTGCAATAAAGCTGATACAGCATGGATGATGGTTTCCACTGCATTAGTGTTATTGATGACACTTCCAGGCTTAGCTTTGTTTTACGGTGGCTTAACTCGTAGCAAAAATATTCTTTCCATTTGCATGCAATGCTTCATGGTCTTCTCTTTGATTACAGTGCTCTGGTCTATATACGGTTATAGCTTTGCATTCACGGAAGGCGGGGCATTCTTGGGTGGGCTTGATCGTCTGTTCTTGGGTGGCATGAATCCAGATTCAGTTGCGGCAACCTTTAGTAAGGGTGTTGTGATTCCTGAATATGTATTCATGGCTTTCCAGGCAGTGTTTGCAACGATTACTTGCTGCTTGATCATTGGCTCTTTTGCTGAGCGTGCTAAGTTTTCTGCAATCCTAGTGTTCATGGTTATTTGGTTCACATTCAGCTACTTGCCTATCGCTCATATGGTTTGGTTCTGGCCTGGTCCAGATGACATCAAAGATGCTGCATCGCTCGAAGCTATTACTGCTCGTGCTGGTTGGCTGTGGCAGAAAGGTGTTCTCGACTTTGCTGGCGGCACCGTTGTGCACATCAATGCCGCGATCGCTGGTTTGGTAGGTTCATTTGTAATCGGCAAGCGTATTGGTTACGGTAAAGAAGCAATGAAGCCACATAACTTAGTTTATGTAATGACTGGTGCTGCACTCTTGTGGTTTGGCTGGTTTGGTTTCAATGCAGGTTCTGCACTCGAAGCAAACGGAAGCGCTGCATTGGCATTCGTAAACACCTACTTGGCAACTGCTGCTGCAGTGTTGGGTTGGTCTGTTGCTGAGTGGGTTCTTAAAGGCAAGCCTTCTATGCTGGGCGCTGCATCTGGTTGCGTAGCGGGTCTAGTTGCAATTACTCCTGCAGCTGGTTTTGCTGGCCCAATGGGCTCAATCATCATTGGCTTGATCGCTGGCGTAGTTTGTCTTTGGGGTGTTACTGGTCTCAAGAAAATCCTTGGCTCTGATGACAGCTTGGACGTATTTGGTGTTCACGGCGTAGGCGGTATTACTGGTGCTTTATTGACCGGCGTATTCGCTGACCCTGCGTTGGGTGGTTCAGGTGTGTGGGATTACGTAGCGAACGCTGTTGCTCCTGATTACTCTATTGCTAGCCAATTGTGGATTCAGGCGCAGGGTGTAATTACCACTGTGATCTGGTCTGGCGTAGTTTCTTACATTGCATTCAAATTGATCGATATCGTGATCGGTTTACGTGTGAAGGAAGAAGAAGAGCGCGAAGGCTTGGATATCACCTCTCATGGCGAGTCTGCCTACGAGTCTTAATCTGCTTTACCCCTCACCGGATGGCTTTTAAGGGCTGTTCGGTATTTTAAGCGCGGGATCCTAGGATCCCGCGTCTTTCTTTTAAAAATCTTACAATGGTGGAATGGTTCCACATCTCATTACCGCCCTAAGTGGCCCCTTGCTCGAACTTGAGTCAAAGGTGCTTGAAGCAACCCCAACTATTGAGCGCTGGTTCAGGCTTGAGTGGCAAGAGCACACGCCGCCATTCTATTGCTCGGTTGATTTACGAAATTCCGGTTTCAAGCTGGCCCCAGTCGACACCAATCTGTTTCCTGGTGGATTTAATAATCTCTCTCCGCAAATGTTGCCTTTGGCAGTGCAAGCTGCGATGGCTGCTATCGAGAAGATTTGTCCAGAAGCCAAAAATTTACTATTGATACCAGAGCGTCATACTCGTAATACCTTCTATCTCCAAAACATTGCTCGCTTGTCCTCAATCTTGCGTCAAGCAGGATTGAATGTTCGCCTAGGAACTTTTTCTGAAGAGATTAAGAAGCCAACTTGGATTGAATTGCCAGATGGTAATCGACTCCTTATGGAGCCTCTGTCGCGCTTGGGTTTGAAGAAACAACGCTTGGGCTTGAAAGACTTTGATCCTTGTTCTATTTTGCTAAACAATGATTTGTCTGCGGGCATTCCTCCAATTTTAGAGAATATCTACGAACAGTATTTATTGCCAGGCTTGCATGCTGGTTGGCATGTGCGTCGTAAGTCCAATCACTTTGCTGCGTATGAAGAAGTTGCTAAGAAGTTTGCAAAAGTTGTTGATATTGATCCGTGGATGATTAATCCGTATTTCACAAGTTGCTCAAATATCAATTTCCATGAGCGCAAGGGTGAAGATGAACTTCAGACGGCTGTAGAGCAAGTGCTAAAAAAGACTGCTAAGAAATATCGTGAATATGGCATTAAAGATAAGCCTTATGTTGTTGTGAAGGCGGATGCTGGCACCTATGGCATGGGCGTGATGGTGGTGAATGATCCAGCCCAGCTTAAAGGCCTGAACCGCAAAGACCGCAACAAAATGAGTGTTGTCAAAGAAGGTCTTGAGGTTAGTGATGTATTGATTCAGGAAGGGGTTTACACCTTTGAGAAAGTCAATGAGGCTGTTGCAGAGCCAGTGGTTTACATGATCGATCGATATGTGATTGGTGGTTTCTATCGCGTTCATACTGATCGTGGCCCCGATGAAAATCTCAACGCTCCAGGTATGCATTTTGTTCCGCTAGCATTTGAGCAAAACTCGATGCCCGATCTATCTGCTAAGCCAGGTAGTGCGGCACCAAATCGATTCTATTTGTATGGTGTTGTTGCTCGTTTAGCTTTGCTGGCTGCATCGTTGGAGCTAGAGAGAACCGATCCTGATATGGAGGCGGCATAACCCGCCAATAGAGCCGTAAACTATATGGATCTTTTATTTATTGCGGACCCTCTAGAATCTTTCAAGATAAAGAAAGACTCCACTCTAGCGATGATGCGTGTTGCTCAAGAGGCGGGTCATCGCTTATGGTTTTGCCAAAGTCGCAATGTTCTATGGAAAGACAATTTAGTAGTTGCTGATTGTCAGAGCTTAGTCATTAAGCCAACCTCCTCGTCTTGGTATGAATTGGGTGAACTTGAGTCACGATCCTTAAATGTTTTCTCTGCTGTGCTTATGAGGACGGACCCCCCGTTTGATATTGAGTACCTGAATACAACTTGGTTGCTCTCTGCGGCAGTTAGACAGGGCGCAAAAGTTTTTAATAGCCCAAGCGCGGTCCGCGATCATTCTGAAAAACTTTCCATTACTGAGTTCCCTGAATTAATTCCACCGACATTAGTCACTCGAGAGTTAAGTGCGGTTGAAGAGTTTCATCGTCAACATCGTGACATCGTGATTAAGCCCCTTGATGGCATGGGTGGGATGGGTGTATTTAGAGTTGGTGCTGATGGTTTAAATCTGGCAAGTATTGTTGAGACGCTTGGCGAAAACGGCGCAAGAACATTGATGGTTCAACGCTTTTTGCCGGAGATTGCCCAAGGCGATAAGCGTGTATTGCTGATTGGTGGCGAAGTAGCGCCGTTCGCTTTAGCTCGTATTCCACAGGGCGCAGAAATTCGAGGTAATTTGGCAGCTGGAGGCAAAGGAGTTGCAATGCCTTTAACGGATGCTGAAAAACACGTTGCAGAGAAGTTAGCCCCTATTTTGAATCAACGCGGTTTATTCTTAGTGGGATTGGATTTGATCGGCGGTCGTCTTACTGAAATTAATGTGACTAGCCCGACCTGTTTTGTTGAAATAACAGATCAAACCCATTTTGATGTACCTCAATTTTGGTTAAAGGCGCTTGAAAGGGCGGTGTCATAACATGGCAGGAATTGTAATTGTTGCGCATACCCCTGTAGCCAGCGCAATGCTAGGATTTGTAGAGCATACGTTTGGTGCTTTGCCTGAGCGTATTCGGGCTGTGGATATTCCACCTCATGAAGATGTCAAAGCTAGTTTTGACCGAGTCTTAAAAGCTGCCTATGGAGTGAATTCGGGTAACGGTGTTTTGATCTTGACTGATGTGATGGGTGCGACACCCGCAAACGTGGCTTCTAAGCTAGAGGGCTTGGGTCCGCTATCAGGATTAAATACGCCCGTGGTTGTTTTGGCTGGGCTAAATCTTCCGATGCTAATGCGTTGCGTTTCTCATCGCACCGAAGATCTCGAAGAGTTAGCCCAAAAGGCTTTGGCTGGTGGCCAGAACGGTATTTTGCGCTTAGGTGCAAAAGTAAGCCAAGCGTAAATAGGAGAGAAGAAAAACATGCCTGTTGCTGAAATTGAGATCATTAACAAATTGGGTTTACATGCGAGAGCCTCAGCCAAGCTATCTCAGCTAGCAGCCCAATTTCCTTGCGAAATATTTCTGTCACGCAATGGTCGTCAAATTAATGCCAAAAGTATTATGGGTGTGATGATGTTGGCAGCTGGAATTGGTAGCACTGTTACGCTTGAGACTGTTGGTGAAAAAGCGGATGAAGCTATGGAAGCTCTCACTGCATTAATTAATGATCGCTTTGGAGAAGGCGAATAGGAATGACATTTGCATTGCACGGAATTCCAGTATCAAAGGGTATTGCCATTGGCAAGGCCGTGCTGATTTCACGTGCAGCATTAGAGGTTAGTCATTATTTAGTTGAGCCTGGCAAAGAAGATGCAGAAGCTAAAAAATTATTAGATGCTTTCGATCAAGTGCGTTTAGAGCTTGATCAGTTGCGCCAAGGCTTGCCTAAAGATGCGCCTCAGGAGATGGCTGCATTTTTGGATGTGCATGGCATGATCTTGGCAGATCCTGCCCTTGCAGAAAAACCGCTTAAGTTAATTCGGACGCAACGACTGAATGCCGCCTGGGCTTTGACTACGGAGCTAAATGACCTTCTTGAGCAGTTTGCGGAAATTGAAGATCCTTACCTAAAAGAACGCGCGAATGATATTCGTCAGGTTGCAGAGCGCGTCATTAAGGCAATCAATTCACAAAAAGATACTCTCGAGACCGAATTCTTGCCATCGAGCGATGTGGGTGTCGAGTCCATCATTGTTGCCCATGATATTGCTCCGCATGACATGTTGCGCTTCAAAGATCATGCGTTTACTGGTTTCGTAACCGATCTTGGTGGAAAAACTTCTCACACTGCGATTGTTGCGCGCAGCATGGAAATTCCGGCGGTAGTTGGTGTGCGTCATGCCAGCGAAATGATTCGTCATGGCGACTGGCTTATTTTGGATGGCGAGCAAGGCGTGGTCGTTGTTGCTCCGGATGAGCAATTATTAGCCGAATATCGCAAGCTACAAACTCAGGCCGCAAAGGATGCACGAAAACTTCAACAGTTAAAGCACGCTAAAACAGAAACTTTAGATCGTGTTGATATTGAGCTCTTTGCCAATATCGAGTTACCTGAAGATGCTATACAAGCGGTGAAGTTAGGTGCGGTCGGTGTTGGCTTATTCCGTTCTGAGTTTTTATTCATGGATCGCAAGCAAGCCTTGCCAGACGAAGAACAGCAGTATCAAGAATACCGTCGTGTTGTAGACCTCATGCATGGTTTGCCAGTCAATATTCGGACGATTGACGTTGGTGCTGATAAGGCATTGGGTATGGGTGGTGCTGATGTATCGCAAACCGGTACATCACCGTTAGGTTTAAGGGCTATTCGTTGGTCTTTAACAGAGCCAGAAATTTTCCTTACGCAGCTAAGGGCAATATTGCGTGCCTCTGCACACGGCCAAGCACGCATCATGATTCCAATGCTTGCTCATGCAAAAGAAATTGATGAAACATTTCGTCTAATTGAAAAAGCAAAGCAGCAGTTACTGCAGCGTGGACAGTCATTTAACCCCAATATTCAAGTGGGTGCCATGATTGAGATTCCAGCAGCTGCATTAGTGCTTCCTTTGTTTATTGAGCGATTTGATTTCTTATCTATTGGCACCAATGACTTAATTCAATACACCTTAGCCATTGACCGCGCAGATCATGCAGTGGCGCATTTATATGACCCATTACATCCCGCAATTCTGAATTTAATTGCCAACATCATTGATCAAGCAAAGCGTGCTGGTGTGCCTGTGGCGGTTTGTGGAGAGATGGCCGGGGATCCCAGTTTGACGAAGTTATTGCTTGCGATGGGTTTGACTGATTTCTCTATGCACTTCAGTCAGCTTTTATTTGTCAAGCGAGAAATTCTACAGGCTAATGCGGGTATTTTAAAGGCTCGCTTCCCACGTGTTCTTAAGGCTTACGAGCCTGAAGCTCAAGCAAAAGCCTTAGAGCGTTTGTTCTCCTAGCTAGAGTGATTTTTTCCGCAAACTGGGCAGTCGGGGTTGCGAGTAATTTTGATTTGATCTACTTGTGTGGTGCGAGCATTCCAGAGCAACATTCGCCCCACTAATGACTCCCCGAAGCCAATAATGACCTGTAGTGCTTGCGCGGCCTGGATGGCGCCGATGATGCCAACTAGCGGAGAAAAGATGCCCATGCTCGAGCAACTGACTTCTTCGAATTCTTCTTCAGGGGGGAAGATGCAGGCATAGCAAGGAGAGGTTTTGGTTTGGGGATCAAACACAGAAACCTGCCCATCAAAGCGCAAAGCAGAGCCAGAAACGAGTGGTGTTTGATATTGAACACAAGCCGCGTTAATCAGTTGTCTAGTTTTAAAGTTGTCGGTGCAATCTAAAACAATATCAACTGTTGGTAATAGCTTTTCAAGTAGATTAGTCGTAATTCTCTCTTGAAAAATATCAACTTTAACGCCAGAGTTAAGTTGCCCTAGGAACTGTTGGCCAGAAGCTACTTTGCTTTTGCCAATTGTTTGCTCGGTATGCATGATTTGTCGTTGTAGATTAGTGAGCTCTACAACATCATGGTCAACGAGAGTAATTCTCCCAAAACCTGCAGCTACTAGGTATGGTGCAGCTGCGCTACCTAAACCCCCGGCGCCTATGATTAACGCATGGGCATGCAATAACTTCTCTTGGCCCTGAACATCGATATCCTCAAGCAATACATGCCTTGAATAGCGAAGCAACTGCTCATCATTCATATTGCTGATTACTCAAGCTTGGATGATGAGCGCTTGACCGGCTGACCGTTAATAAATGCCACTGCTTGCGTGAGCATGAAATCATCAGCGCTACCCAGTTCAACAGGCTTCTTGTTCTTGTCCTTTTCTTTCTCTTCAGGAGTTTTCTTAGCATTCTTATCTTCAATGCGTTGAAGCTCTTGTAGGCGGCGCTCTTCACGATCCTTAATTAATTTATCTTCGGCAGATTGCTTATTACGTAAATGTTTTTCGCTATCAATCTCACGCGTAATTAATACATCATCAGGATCGCCATCTTTATTTTGATCAACAGGAATATCTGGTTTGATGCCAAACGCCTGAATGGACTTACCGCTTGGTGTGTAGTAATAAGCGGTTGTGATTTTGAGGGCCGAATCATTTGTTAATGGACGAACGGTTTGCACAGAACCTTTACCAAAAGTAGTTTTGCCAATAATGGTTGCTCGTTTGTAGTCTTGTAAGGCACCCGCAACAATTTCAGATGCAGAAGCTGAATAGGCATTTACCAAAACGACCATCGGCAATTTCTTGAAGATGGGTGGGACACCCGCCAATGGATCGCCCGGTTCGCTAAGCCGATACATTGCTGGAGTCGCATTAAAGACTTGCTTGGAATCTGGCGCTTGCCCCTTGGTTGAAACAATTACAGAGTCCGCAGGCAAGAATGCCGCGGCAACCCCAACGGCACCTTGTAATAGGCCACCACCGTTATTACGAAGATCCAAAATGACACCTTTTAGCTTTGGATTCTGGTTAGCAAGGTCGGTGAGTTTTTTAGCAAGATCTGGAACGGTGCGCTCTTGGAAGCTGGTAATGCGAACCCAAGCGATATCGTTATCAACAATTTTTGCTTTAACGGATTGCACTTTGATTTCAGCGCGGGTAATCGTTACTGGGAAGCTACGTTCCTCGCTTTTGCGATAAACCGTTAAGGTAATTTTGGTACCAGGGGTGCCGCGCATAGTGCGCACTGCTTTGTCAAGAGACATACCGCGAACAGGTTTGTCGTCTAAGCGAGTGATTAAATCTCCGGCTTGTAAACCGGCGCGTGCGGCTGGGCTGTCTTCAATTGGATTGAGAACCTTTACTACACCATCTTCAGAAGTAATTTCAATTCCGAGTCCTGCGAATTTCCCAGAAGTTTGCTCTTGCATTTCTGTGAAATCTTTTTTATCTAAAAACGTAGAGTGAGGATCAAGGCTACTGACCATACCTTTGACGGCATCTGTTAAGAGCTGCTTATCTTCAATAGGTTCAACATACTCCCGCTTGATCTGGGCAAATACATTTGAGAGTGTACGTAGCTCATCTAGCGGGAGTTGCCCGCCTTGTTGGGCAGTTGCTGAAAGCTGAATAGTGGCAGCTACACCAGCTATCAAGCCAATTGCGATTAGTGCAAAGTTCTTAAGAAATTGACGCATATTTTTCAGGGTTTAATCCAAGTAGAAGTGTTGTATTGGCTTAAGGTTATCGTCTAATTCATAAACCAGAGGTACACCGTTCGGTACATTGACTTCCATGATGGCCTCATCAGACATTTGGTCAAGGTACTTAATTAAAGAGCGAATACTATTGCCGTGTGCAACAAGTAATACACGCTTGTTTGCTTTTAGTGCGGGGGCGATGGATTCATTCCAAAGTGGCAATACACGCTCAACGTTATCTTTGAGACACTCACCAAGAGGAATGTCGGAAGGATTGAGCTTAGAGTAACGCGTGTCATTTTTTGGATTGCGTTCATCATCCTTTTCTAGAAGTGGTGGGCGAACATCGTATGAGCGTCGCCAGATATGAACTTGTTCATCGCCATATTTAGCCGCAGTCTCTGCTTTGTTTAAGCCGGTGAGTGCACCGTAATGTCGCTCATTTAATCTCCAGCTATGGACTACTGGTATCCACATGAGGTCCATGGTGTCTTGAACATGCCAAAGGGTACGAATTGCACGTCTTAAAACGGAGGTGTAGGCAATATCAAATTCATAGCCTGCTTTTCGAAGGTTTTCACCAGCTGCTAGTGCTTGTTCAGTGCCTTTTGGGGTCAAGTCAACGTCCGCCCATCCAGTGAAGCGGTTTTCAAGGTTCCAGGCGGATTCGCCATGACGAATAAGGACAAGTTGTTTCATAGAGCCATTCTATAATCTGATGATGAACTTTCTCACGCAAATCGATAATTTAGCGCTTATAGCCCTTTTACTAATATCGGGCGCCGCGCTTTTCCTACCTACATTATCTACGCTTATCAGCGGTAAAGGCTTGTCGCCGACAGAGGCTACTATTTGGATTAATCGTCGCAAGGCATATGTTCTTGATTTGCGCTCTGAAGATGCCTATAAGGCTGGTCATTTGCCAGGTGCAAAACTAGCCAATCGTTCTGGCCTAGCTGCCTCGATTGAGGGTATGAAGTTAGATCGCAAGCATCCAGTAGTGTTGGTGTGTGATACCGGCTCTCATTCGCGTAAAGCTCTTGCAGAAGCGAAAAGCCTTGGATTTGCTGAAGTGGGTTTTTTAGAAGGTGGAGTGCAGGCATGGAAAGTTGCCGCTCTTCCTTTAGTGAAGCAAGGTAAGTGATATGCCTCAAGTAACGATGTACAGCACACAAGTTTGCCCATATTGCGTGATGGCTGAAAAGCTATTGGTAAAAAAGGGCGTGACTAATTTGGAAAAAATCTTGATTGATCGTGATCCAGCCCAACGTGAAACGATGATGACAAGAACTGGGCGACGAACTGTCCCGCAAATCTATATTGGCGACATTCATGTTGGCGGATATGATGATTTGGTAGCTCTAGATCGCGCTGGTAAGCTTGATCCATTATTGGTTTAATAGATACAACATTAAGAAAGTTTGTAATGACTGAACAATCTTCTGCACCTAGTGCTGCAAATTCTGAATCCAAAGACCCATCATTTCGTATTCAGCGAATCTATTTGAAAGACTTGTCTCTTGAGCAGCCAAATGCTCCAGAGATTTTCTTGGTAGTAGCTGAGCCACAAGTGCAAGTTGAAGTCGATATTGCGGTAAAGAGAATTAATGACGAATTATTTGAGGTCTCTTTGAGCTCTACTCTGACAGCGCGAGTTGAAGGCAAAGTATTGTTCTTAGTTGAAGCCAATCAAGCCGGCATTTTTGAATTTAATAACATTCCCGCAGAACAAATAGATCCGATGTTAGGCATCACTTGCCCAACCATTTTGTATCCATACTTACGTTCAAATATGGCTGATGTGATCAGTCGTGCTGGCTTCCAGCCAATCCACTTGAATGAAATTAATTTCCACGGCATGTATGAGCACAGGTTGATGCAGGCACAACAGGCCGCAACCAGCGCTGATAATGATGGTGCTGATGAGAGCAAAATCATTCTCCCCAATTAAATTTGCTAGGCTGAGTCACTCATTATGAAAGTGACATTACTTGGCGCTGGCGCGTGGGGGACGGCAATGGCCTCCCAAGCGGCTCGTCAACTGCGTGAAGAAGATGTTTGTTTATGGTCTCGAAGCGCAGATCAGCTAAGAGCAATTGCTCAAAGCGGCGAAAACCATGCCTACCTACCTGGCATTTCTTTGCCAAAGAATCTTCACCTCGAAAGTGATTTTGATGCGGCAGTAAAAAGACTGGGGGTAGATGATCTTTTGGTAATCGCGACTCCTATGTTGGGTTTGTCAGAAACTATTGCACGGGTTCTGAAGATAGCCGATCATTCATTAAATATTGTTTGGCTATGCAAAGGTTTGGAGCCAACAACAGCCCTGTTGCCACATCAAGTGGTTGAGCGTGAAGATCGACTCCATAGTCGCGGCATCCAGCATGCATATGGTGCATTATCAGGACCAAGTTTTGCCCACGAGGTTGGTTCTGGAATGCCTTGTGCGCTAACAGTTGCCAGCCCATCTGAGCGTCTGTGCAAAATTGTTCAGGCCGCTTTTCATCATGGCAATATGCGCGTTTATTCAAGTGATGATTTGATTGGTGTTGAGCTAGGCGGCGCTGTTAAGAATGTTTTAGCGATTGCCGCTGGTATTGGTGATGGCCTAGATCTCGGCTTGAACGCACGTGCAGCAGTCTTAACTCGTGGCTTGGCTGAAATGATGCGTTTAGTTAAAGCTGCGGGCGGTAAATCAGAAACCTGCATGGGACTTACGGGCGTTGGAGATTTAATTTTGACTGCGACAGGAAACCTTTCTCGCAATCGTCGAGTTGGCCTTGAGCTGGCATCAGGTAAGTCTTTAGATGAAATTTTGGCGAACTTGGGGCACGTCGCAGAGGGTGTCTTGTGTGCCGCCGCTGTAGGAGATCTTGCTAAGCGATTAAACGTTGAGATGCCTATCACCACCATGATGGGTGATGTACTGGCAGGCAAACTTCAAGCACAAGACGCTGTCAAAAAATTAATGGGACGCGATCCTAAAATTGAATCGTAATTAATTGTTTTTATTTGCCGCCTATAAATCCATTTTGGCGCCATGCTTCATAAACAACAATTGCTACAGTATTAGAAAGATTTAGACTGCGACTATTGTCTTTCATTGCTAGGCGCAATTGATTTTCGGTTGGAATTGAACTCCGAACCTCATCGGTAATACCTTTTGTTTCAGAGCCAAAAATAAAGTAATCATCCGCTTGAAATTTACCTTCATGAAACTTTCCGCTACCTTTAGTGGTTAAGGCAAATAAATGTTGTGGTTTAGGAGATTCATTTTTGAGAAACTCAGCCCAGTTTCGATGAACTGCAATGCTTGCAAACTCGTGATAGTCCAATCCAGCGCGTCGTAATTTTGCATCTTCCATTGGAAATCCTAGCGGCTCTATCAGGTGAAGTTTTGCCCCTGTATTGGCGCATAGGCGAATGATGTTCCCAGTGTTGGGTGGGATTTCTGGTTCAAATAAAACGATATTAAACATACGAATTCTTTACTTTAAGTAGCTCATGAGCTCGGCTTATAGGCTCAGTTTAGTTGTTCTTAATAGGACCCAATTGCTGACTCGAGCCACCCCGACCATCTTGAGCGTGCGTGCGATCTCATTGAGTGTCGCCCCGCTTGTCATAACGTCATCAAAAACTGCAATAGATTTACCTTCAAGTTTTTTGACATCTTTTGTATCAATATAAAACATCTGGCGTATGTCATGTTGTCGCGCAGAATAATTTTTAGCTGCTTGATCCTCTACATGGTGAAATCGTTTTAGAGCATGGGGTAGTTTCTTTAGATGTTTTCCACATTCAATTCTTTTTGCAAGCTCCCAACTTTGGTTAAAGCCACGAGCAAGTAGCTTTTTCTGACTTAGCGGAACGGGTAGTAAATAATCGATCGATCGATCGTCAATTTCGTTTGCAAGTACTGTATTCCAAATCTCGCTAAGTCCATGAGCACATGCAAGACGCTTTTGATACTTAAATTGATGGAGCGCTTCTTGAAGGAGGCCGTCATAACGATCAAGGCAAATCGTTTGATCAAACCAGGGCGCTTCTGCAATGCAAGCATTGCACTTCTGTTGCTTAATCTCTGCAGATTGCAATGGAATTCCACAGAGATGGCAGCATTCATATTGCAAAAGACAGTTGTAATAAATCATTTGCAGGCATTGAGTGCAAATGCCTGCGGATTGATATTGTTGGCAAACGATACATGCCGTTGGTAAGACCGAATTGCTGAACGATTGAATAAGATTATCTAGAATTCGCATGGGGCGCTGAGTATACTGAGCTAATGACCCAATCCATCAGATGGTTACAAGATGAAATCGCAGATCGTATGCTGCAAAAGCTCGACATCGTGAAGCTGGATGTTCGGGATATTTTGGTGACTCCAGACTATCCAGGAAATCATCAAGCGATATTAGCAAAGCGTTTTCCACATGCTCGCATTCATAGTGTCATTGAGGACGGATCCTCAAGACTGCAATTGTGGGTTGTAAAAGTTCGTGCAAGTTGGCAATCAATATTTCGAGGTGTAAAAACAAGTTCAATTGCACAACTTTATGCTTCTAATAAATTTGATATCCCTGACAATTCTGTAGATTTAGTTTTTAGTAATTTATTGCTGCAGGACTTAACAGATCCCAAATTGTTTTTGCGAGAGTGTTGGCGTGTTTTGCGTGAGGGTGGCCTCGTTGTATTTAGCTATCTTGGGCCTGACACTGGAAAAGAATTGCGTGCAATGCAGTGTGGCGCCCTACAGCTCAAAAATTTAAGAAGTCCTTGGGATATGCATGATTTAGGCGATGCTTTGGTGGCGGAGCGATTTTCTGACCCTGTAATGGATATGGAGTATTTGACTCTGGATTACAAGGAGCCCAAGCTTTTATTGGGGGATGTGGAGGCTTTGAAGTTGGCAAATGCAAACTCTCATTTAGAGGCTGAAATAAGCAATTTGCCCCAAAAACTGACCTTAGAGGTAGTTTATGGACATGCCTGGGTCCTTGGAAAACACCTTTCTAAATCACAAGATAGCGTTGCTTATATTGACGTAAATCAAATTGGGCTCAAGACTAGGACAGATTCTCATTAAGTGTAAGTACTTACTATCATTTTAAGCTACACCAAGATTGGGTGTAGGGGGGTTATCCCTGTTTGTTGTTGAGTCTAATTAACCCTATAATCACCGCTGGATGTATTGGCTTGAGACCGCATTTTGGGCATTTTGTGGCGTTTTTTGCTGCAGTGCCCGCGACAATAAACAGAGAATAAGATGAATTTATTTGGAAAAGTCACTAGGGCATCGCTCTATTTAGTAGCAGCCTTTGGCACTGCTTTTGCTTATGCAACAGAAAACATGCCTGGCGGCCCAGCTGTAAACCAGCTGAATTTCGCTGCCCCAGCAACCAAAATCATGCAAGAAATCCACTGGTTACATTGGATGATGCTTGTTATTTGCGCATTGATTTTTGTGGGTGTCTTCGGTGTGATGTTCTATTCGATTTTGAAACATCGCAAATCACTCGGACATAAGTCAGCATCATTCCACGAGAGCACATTAGTTGAAATTGTATGGACAGTCATTCCATTATTAATTGTTATTGGTATGGCTTTGCCTGCAACGAAAACAGTTGTGGCGATGAAAGATACTACCAACTCCGATATCACCATTAAGACAACAGGTTATCAGTGGAAATGGGGTTACGACTACATTAAGGGCGAAGGCGAAGGCATTAGTTTCTTATCCACTCTTTCTACTCCACGCGAAGCCATCAACAACCTTGCACCAAAATCAAATACCTATTTGATGGAAGTGGATAACGAGATGGTTGTACCAGTTGGCAAGAAAATTCGTTTGATCACTACTGCAAATGACGTTATCCATGCGTGGACTATCCCAGCATTTGGTGTTAAGCAAGATGCGATTCCAGGATTTGTTCGTGATACATGGTTCAAGGCAGAAACTATCGGCACATTCCGCGGCCAGTGTTCTGAATTGTGCGGTGCAGAGCATGCGTTTATGCCAATCGTTGTCAAAGTAGTTTCACAAGATGACTACACCGCTTGGGTTGCTCAGAAGAAAAAAGAAATGGGTGCTGCAGGTGATGATCCTTCCAAGGTTTATACATTGGACGAGCAGAAAGAGCGTGGTGCGAAAGTCTACGCTGCTAACTGTGCCGCATGCCACCAGCCAAATGGAAAAGGTGCTGGCGCTTTCCCTGCGTTGGATGGCAGCAAAGTAGTGAATGGTCCTAAAGCTGGCCAATTCAATATTTTGCTAAATGGTAAAGGTGCGATGCCTAAGTGGGCTGGCGTAATTTCTGATGGCGATATTGCTGCAGTCATTACCTATACCCGTAACTCATGGGGTAATAAGACGGGTGAAGTCATTCAGACCCAAGAAATTATTACCGCACGCGGCGGCAACTAATTCAGATTAACTAATACAGATAAAACGAAACCGGAGTAATCCATGAGCACAGTCTCTACTACCCACGATCACGCACACGACCACGCGCATGATGATCACACGCCACACGGCTGGCGTCGTTGGTTGTTTGCAACCAACCACAAAGACATCGGTACGATGTATTTGATCTTCTCATTTGTCAGTTTGTTGGCAGGTGGCGTAATGGCATTGGGAATTCGTTTGGAATTATTCCAACCTGGTTTGCAGTTCCTGCGCCCAGAGTTCTTTAATCAACTCACTACTATGCACGGCCTCGTGATGGTGTTCGGTGCGATTATGCCGGCCTTCGTTGGTTTTGCTAACTGGATGGTGCCTTTGCAAATCGGCGCATCAGATATGGCATTTGCCCGCATGAACAACTTTAGTTTCTGGATTCTTCCTGTGGCAGCAACATTGCTATTGAGTTCATTCCTTGTTCCTGGTGGTGCTCCCTCAGGTGGCTGGACTATCTATGCTCCATTGACCTCACAGATGGGTCCTGGCATGGATATGGCTATTTTTGCCCTCCACTTATTGGGTGCCTCCTCAATCATGGGTTCGATCAATATCATCGTAACCATTTTGAATATGCGCGCACCTGGCATGACATTGATGAAGATGCCAATGTTCTGCTGGACATGGTTGATCACTGCTTACTTGTTGATTGCTGTGATGCCAGTGTTGGCTGGCGCAATTACCATGGTTCTGACTGACCGTCATTTCGGTACCTCATTCTTCTCCGCAGTTGGCGGTGGTGACCCAATTATGTTCCAGCATATTTTCTGGTTCTTTGGTCACCCAGAGGTTTACATCATGATTCTTCCAGCATTCGGAATCATTAGTGAAATCGTTCCTGCTTTCTCTAGAAAGACATTGTTTGGTTACAGTTCAATGGTTTATGCAACTGCATCGATTGCAATCTTGTCATTCATCGTTTGGGCTCACCACATGTTTGCAACTGGCATGCCAGTAACAGGGCAACTGTTCTTTATGTATGCAACGATGTTGATTGCTGTTCCAACAGGCGTGAAGATTTTCAACTGGGTTGCAACGATGTGGAAGGGTTCGATGACCTTTGAAACCCCGATGTTGTGGGCCATCGGCTTTATCTTCGTTTTCACCATGGGTGGCTTTACTGGTTTGATTTGCGCAATGGCTCCAATTGACATCGGCATTCAAGATACTTACTACATCGTTGCCCACTTTCACTATGTATTGGTAGCGGGTTCATTGTTTGCCATGTTTGCTGGCTTCTATTACTGGTGTCCAAAGTGGACTGGCTTCATGGCTAGCGAAACACGCGGCAAGATCCATTTCTGGGCTTCTATGATTTTCTTCAATATCACCTTCTTCCCAATGCACTTTTTGGGCCTAGCGGGTATGCCACGTCGCTATGCTGACTATCCTACTCAGTTTGCTGACTTTAATGCGATTGCATCTATCGGTGCATTGGGCTTCGGTTTGGCGCAGGTTTACTTCTTGCTCTTCGTTGTGCTGCCTGCATATAACGGCAAAGGCGAAAAAGCTCCAATGAAGCCATGGGATGGTGCGAAGGGTCTTGAGTGGACCGTGCCTTCACCAGCGCCACATCACACTTTTGAGAATCCGCCTAGTGCAGAGCAAATGCGTGAAGCAGGAATTTAATAATTCAAGGAAGCAAGCCCTAGCTGCGAACAATCGTAGGATGGGCTTGATTCTCGTGAGTATCGTAGTGACATTTTTTATTGGTATTTTGATTAAACGGAGTTTGTTGGGTTAATCCCTTGTAGAAATGGTTGTAGATCAAGCGCTAAATCGTCAAATTTTGTTGAAGCTCTTAATTGCGGCTGTGATGATGTTTGGTTTTGGTTATGCGTTGGTTCCGATGTATAAGGCCTTGTGTGAGGTCACTGGAATTAATGTAGTAACAAGTAAGAATGATTATGGTGTTAGAGCCTTCAGTCCTAATAAGGTTGGCAATACGCAAGTTAACTATGCTCGTACAGTAACTATTGAGTTTGATTCGAATAGCCGTGGCCCGTTTACCTTTAAGCCAGTAAAGAATTTTTTAGAAGTGCACCCTGGTGAAATGACAGAGATTGTTTATGAAGTAACCAATAATCAGAATCGCCCAGTACGCGCTCAAGCAATACCAAGTTATGCGCCTAAAAGTGCAACGGAGTTCTTTACTAAATTAGAGTGCTTTTGCTTCCAGGAGCAAACGTTAGCAGCAAAAGAAACAAAAAAGATGCCGGTAGTCTTTGTAATAGATGCGGGTTTACCGGATGATGTAAAAACAATTACTTTGTCATACGCCTTCTTTGAGTTGGGTTTAGGTGGTACGCCACCAGCTCCTAAATCAAGGCTGGCATCATGAAAAAGAAAGGTAGTTTTATGCAGTCTATGAAAGCCGTGATGTGGGGCTTTTTAGGTGTGCGTAAGAAGTCTGGTTTGCAGGAAGATGTTGCTTCATTGAGTTTTGTGCACATTATCATTGCAGGAGTTATTGGTGCCCTGATTTTTATGGGAGTGCTCCTGTTGATAGTGAAAGTAGTTGTGTCCCATTGATTATTTTTTGATTGAATAGAGAGAATAAGATGTCATCCAATTCAACCCCATACTATTTCGTCCCTGGACTATCTAGACATCCAGCAATGGCAGCTTTTGGCTTAATTGCTTTTGGCTTTGGTATTTCTGGATGGGTAAATCACGCCTCGTGGGGCGGGCCTTTGACGCTCGCGGGCGTTGCATTTGTTCTCTACGTTCTCTATAACTGGTTTGGCGACACGATTGCAGAATCCAATGCTGGCAAGAACGGTGTCAACGTAGACATCTCTTATCGCTGGTCTATGGCTTGGTTCATCTTCTCTGAAATTATGTTCTTTGGCGCATTCTTTGCGGCCCTTTTCTATGCTCGCAACATCGCGATGCCTTGGATGGGTGATGTCGAGAGCAAATTGATTTGGCCTGATTTTCAGGCGGTTTGGCCAAATGACGGTCCTGCTGGTTTGGTTGAGAAATTTACGACCATGGGTCCTTGGCCAATTCCAACAGTCAATACTTTGTTGCTCTTGAGCTCTGGTGTAACGATTACTATCGCTCACCATGCATTGGTTGAAAATCACATGAAGAAAGCCATCATTGGCTTGGCTGCTACTGTTGGTTTGGGCGCTATTTTCTTGGGTTTCCAAGTGTACGAGTACTACCATGCATATCATGAGTTGAATTTGAAGCTGACTTCAGGCATTTATGGCTCTACATTCTTCATGTTGACTGGTTTCCACGGCTTTCACGTTTTCCTTGGTGGCACGATGTTGGCGATTGTTTTGCGCCGTATGATTCGTGGTGACTTTACAGCTAAGCATCATTTTGCGTTTGAAGGTGCCGCTTGGTATTGGCACTTTGTTGACGTCGTATGGCTTGGTTTGTACATCGCTGTTTACTGGATGTAAGATAAATAAAAATCGGGGCTTGTAAGCCCCGATTCAGTTTTAAGCACACTTGTTTGTTGTTAGCTTAGTTGGTTCCCACTTTGATTCCCGTTGCCTCGATTACCCCAAAGTAATGGGCCAGCAAAATTCCCAGGAATAGGGCAATTGATAAGCCAATACGTAGCATCAGTGAGTGAACCATTCGAGAGCTATTGCCACGATCTTTCATCATGTAATACAAAGCTGATCCTAGGCTAAAAACAATCATTAGTAGGACAATTGGAATAATCCACTTCATTTCAAATCCTTATCTTGAATCGTAAAAACAGTCTCTTCGATGCCTTGGTAGTAAAGCGTGTAGTTGCTACTGTATCAGCCTTATTGGTGGTTGCTATTGGTTGTGGGGCTGGAATTTGGCAGGTTGGCAGGGCACACGGGAAGATTGCTTTGGCTGCCAATTTGTTGGCCCGTCAGCAGATGCCGATATTGAATGCAAATACTCATTCGTGGACTTTAGAAGAGGCCAGTGAGCGTCGCATGATTGCTCGCGGTAAATATATTCCTGAGGCTGCTGTTTGGCTAGACAATCGTCCGCAACCTGTTCCCGCGGGTGGTGCTGGAGCGGCTGCACAAGCCGGCTTCTATGTAATGATGCCTTTTCTGCTGGAGGGTCGTGATGAGGTGCTTTGGGTCAATCGAGGTTGGGCACCACGTAATCACGAGAATCGAGAGATATTGCCAAGCATTGAGACTCCCGTCGGGACCTTGAATATTGAGGGTATCGTTTTTGCTCATCCCGGAAAGGTGTATGCATTAGGTTCCGAGGATCTAAATGTGGATATAAATAAACCCCGTATTGTGCAAAATTTTGATTTAGTGCGAGAAGGCCAACTTCATGGCTGGTTACAAACACCCTTTATTTTGCGTTTAGAGGAAACTGGGGTTGCTGATGGTCTAGTCCGAGAATGGGTCCCTCTGACAACTGGGGTTGATCGCCATTATGCTTATGCCTTCCAGTGGTTTGCATTAGCATTTGCGGGCTTTGTATTTTGGTTAGCTGGCGGTTTGCGTCAATATTGGCGACAAAGTGCAGCACATGGGGATTGAGAGTGAGCGATAAAGATTTATTGATACCAGCATCACAGGTAGATTCAGATGCTATCAATGCACGTACCCGTCGTGGTCGTATTCAGATGCTGTTGTTACTGTTGGCTTGCGCCTCCCCAGTAATTGCATCCTATTTTACGTACTACGTAATTAAGCCTGCGGGCGGTAAAACCAATTTAGGCACTCTGGTTTACCCGGCTCAAGAATTCAATACGGCATGGCTCGATACGACCACTAAAGGTAAGTGGAGTCTTTTAATCGCACGTCCTGCTGGCGAATGCAAGATTGGGGATGAGAAATGTATTGAGGCCTTATTTTTGATGCGTCAAGTAAAGGTTGCCATGGGGAGAGAGGGAAGTCGTCTACAGCTCCTATGGGTTAACACAGATGGTCAGCCTGTTGATCCAGAAGTCATAAAAGCGTATGACGAAAAAGCGGCAGGCTTCAAAATTGTCTCTTTTCCCTCAGATCCTAAACTTCGTTCTGACTTTGAGGCATGGCTTAATAAAGAGGGTGCGGGTCAGCAAATTCAGTTAGTAGACCCAAGCCCTGCAAAAATGATGTACTTCCCAGTAACAAACTCCCCTAAAGAGTTTGCTGGCATGAAGAAAGATCTAGAAAAGCTCCTGAAGTTAAACCACAAGGGCGAGAATTTGTAATGCCCAGTTTTATCTTACATTTGGAATTGGCTTTAATTGCAATCGTATTTGCGGGATTGCCGCTCGCCTATTTGTGGACGAAGCCTGGTTATAACTTCTTTCAAAAGCTCAATTGGGTCTTGGTATTTATGACTTTTGACTTAATTGTTTTTGGTGCCTTTACCCGTTTGACTGATTCTGGTCTGGGTTGTCCTGACTGGCCTGGTTGCTATGGAAGCTCTAATCCCCTACATGCTCTTGGAGACATTAAGCAGGCCGAACATCTTTTGCCCGATGGTCCCGTTACGGTAATGAAGGCATGGATTGAAATGATTCACCGATATTTGGCGATGACTGTTGGCGCTCTTATTTTGGTGCAGGTGGGGGTGGCATTTACTAAGTTGAGGTCTTTGGGCAAAGGCCCGCTACTAGGTAGCTTGGGTTTGCTGTTGTTGGTTTGTATTCAAGGTGCCTTTGGTGCTTGGACGGTGACCCTAAAATTACAGCCCATTATTGTTAGCCTTCACTTAATCTTGGCATTATTTTTATTGGCCGCTTTAACTACCTATGCCCAACAAATTTGGGTTGAAAAAAATTCATCAGTACGAATGCTGCGGGTAAGACCTGTTCCTGGTTTTTTATGGTTAACGGCTTTTGTTATTCTCTTTTGTCAAATATTTTTAGGTGCTTGGGTGAGTACCAATTACGCAGTGTTGGCTTGCCCAGATTTTCCTACTTGTCTTGGTTCGGTTTGGCCTGAAACTAACTGGCAAGAAGGCTTTACGCTATGGCGTCAGCTTGGCTTGAATGCGCAAGGCGAATTTATTTCCCCAGTAGCCTTACAAACCATTCATTGGGCGCATCGTCTCTTTGCATGCTTGGTCTTGCTAGTGCTTTCGGTTTTAGCTTGGCGGGTATTACGACAGTCAAACCCAGCAACAGAGAGTTTGAATCGTTTTGCTAAGCTCTTGGTTGGCCTGCTTGCGTTACAGATTATTACTGGGATTTCAAATGTGGTTTTCCAGTGGCCCTTAGTTGCTGCCCTGATGCATACAGCAGGTTCTGCCGCTTTGGTATTCTGCATGGTCAGAATTGGTTATTGGACTTCTTGGAAGCCCCTATGAGCATAACAAACACAGGCGAGCAACAGGCTATGCCACGTTGGCGTCAATACTGGGTTTTAACTAAACCTAGAGTGACTCAACTCGCCGTTTTTTGTGCCGTGATTGGTATGTTCTTGGCTACCCCAGGGATGGTGCCTTACCCCGTCCTCTTCGGCGGAATAGTTGGTATTTGGTTGTTGGCGGGCGCGGCTTTTGCCATGAATTGCCTAATAGAGCAGGCAGTAGATGCCAAGATGAAACGTACTTCATGGCGCCCTTCGGCTACCGGTGAAGTAACACCGTTTCATATTGTTCTTTTTTCGATCATTCTTGGTTCTCTCGGAATGATAATTTTGTGGAATTTTTGTAATCCACTGACAATGTGGTTGACATTAGCCACCTTTGTTGGTTATGCAGTGATTTATACCTGGCTGTTAAAGCCAGCAACACCCCAAAATATTGTGATTGGTGGGCTTTCGGGGGCAATGCCACCTGCTTTGGGTTGGGCCGCGGTCACTAATAGTCTCTCGGCCGAAGCATGGCTTCTGGTATTGATTATTTTTGTTTGGACACCACCGCATTTTTGGGCGCTTGCCTTATATCGTCGCGATGATTATGTGCAATCAGGTTTACCAATGCTGCCTGTAACGCATGGTGAGCGTTTTACCTTGTTGAACATTTTGCTCTATACCTTGATTCTGATTGCGGCAACCTTGCTGCCCTATATTTACGGGATGAGTGGCATGGTGTATTTGGTCTCAGCCGTGATATTGGGATTGATATTTTTAGCATATGTGATTGCTCTATTTATCTCATATAGCGATGCTTTGGCTAAAAAGACATTTCGCTTTTCTATCACCTATTTATCCTTGCTCTTTGCAGCATTGCTAATAGATCACTATTTCCTTTGAGATCATTTGGAATGAATATGTTTGCATTACGTAGTTTTTTGATTGCTGCTATGGCAATGATTTTGGTCGCATGTAGCCCAAAGCCAGAGTTTAAAAATATCGATATCACTGGCAGCACCGCATTTGGAAAAGACTTCAGCTTGCTCGATCCCGATGGAAATGTCAGAACATTGGCTGATTTCAATGGCAAGGTTGTAGTCATGTTCTTTGGCTATACCCAATGCCCTGATGTTTGTCCAACAACATTAACGGAGATGCAGCAAGTGATGAGTTTGTTGGGCCCACAGTCTGATAAGGTGCAGGTCTTGTTTGTTACTGTTGACCCTGAGCGCGATACTGCGGCAATTTTGAAGCAGTATGTCCCCTCTTTTGATTCCCGCTTTTTGGGATTGCGTCCAGCAGATGAGGCTGCCTTAGAAAAGGTGGCGAAGGACTTCAAAATTTATTACAAGAAAGTGCCGGGGAAGAGTCCGGGCTCGTACACGATGGATCATATGGCAGGCAGTTACGTCTTTGATCCAGAGGGACGTTTACGTCTTTACATTAAGCATGCGCAAGGCCCAGAGACCTTGGCACATGATTTGAAAGAACTAATGAAGTAATTAAAAGGGTTCTGTAAAAAACCCTTTTAATTAGGCTGCCTCAAGCAGACCGCGCATCTTTTTGAGCGCTGCCGTTTCAATTTGGCGAACCCGCTCAGCAGAAATACCATACTCCTCGGCAAGATCATGCAAGGTCTTGGTGCCGTTACCATCCGCATCCATTGCTAGCCAGCGAGATTGAACGATATTGCGACTGCGCTCATCAAGAGCCATTAGGGCTTGATCAAGCTTGGGGCCTTGTAATGCCTCGGCTTGAGCGCTAGCAATGCGCTCAGTTGGTTCTTGGCTGTTATCGGCAAGCCACTGAATTGGGGCATAAGCTGCCTCATCATCGATGTCATCGCCTTCAAGCGCAATATCGCCACCAGCAAGACGCATTTCCATTTCTTTAACGTCAGAGCCTTTGACATCCAAAGCTTTTGCGAGTGCATCTACTTCCGCTGTAGTTAGCGAATTCAAGGTAGGCTTATTGCTACGTAAATTAAAGAACAACTTACGCTGTGCTTTGGTTGTTGCTGTTTTTACCAAGCGCCAATTTTTGAGGATGTACTCATGAATTTCCGCTTTGATCCAATGGATTGCATAAGAGACTAAGCGGGCGCCATTGCTGGGGTCATAACGCTTCACTGCTTTCATGAGGCCAACATTGCCCTCTTGAATGAGATCGGCATGCGGAATGCCATAACCAAGATATTGACGAGCAATAGAGACAACTAAGCGTAAATGTGAGAGCACTAATGTTTTTGCAGCTTCCACATTTTCAGTGCGACGAAACTCCTGCGCAAGATGTAACTCTTCCGCAGCGCTAAGCATCGGTACGCGATTTACGTACGCGATGTAAGAATCGAGTGTGCCAACCCCAAGGGATGGCAGCATTGGAAATGCGGACGCCGCTGCAGCCTGCGCTACAGGCAGCCTTTGCAAATTCGGTTTGTCAGATTTCTTTTGAACCATTTTTCTTTATATAAATATGAGGTGTTAATAGATTTACATTTTAGCACTCTTGTCAATAGAGTGCTAATGGTTTCTAGTGGTTGTAAGTTATTGAATTAATTGAATAATTCAGAGGAATATTGCCCTGCTTTGAATGGGGCTAAATCATCAATTCCCTCACCCTTACCGAGTGCCAAGATTGCTGGTTTGGGGCCATCTTTGAGGGTTTGGGCTAGGGCGCAAATAACACCCCCTTTAGCGGTGCCATCAAGCTTGGTAACGATGATTGCAGTAAGGCCCAGAGCAGCATGAAATGCCTTTACTTGGCTTAAGCCATTTTGTCCGGTATTGCCATCTAGAACTAGAAGGGTATGGTGAGGTGCTCCAGGAAGGGCTTTGCCAATCACTCTTTTGACTTTCTTGAGCTCTTCCATCAGATGGTCTTGAGTGGCAAGGCGACCTGCAGTGTCGATAATCAGAACATCATTTTTGCGAGAGACTGCAGAGTGAATTGCATCGTGTGCAACAGCTGCTGCATCCCCGCCCTCTTGAGTAATAACGTCAACTTGGTTGCGTCCACCCCATTCTTGCAATTGATTTCGTGCAGCAGCTCGAAAGGTATCACCTGCTGCCAGTAGCACCGATTTGCCTTGAGATTGAAAGAGCTTACAAAGCTTTCCAATAGTGGTTGTTTTGCCTGCGCCATTGACGCCAACTACTAGCCATACTTCAGGAATATGGCTTGAAGTGCTTGTAAATAAAGGATTCGGGCTAGGCTCAAGACTTTGTAATAAGCTTGTAACCTCTTGAACTAGCAATGCTTGTAGCTCTTGTGCGCTAGATGCTTTTTCCGATTTAGCGGCTTTGCGCAGCTTAGCCATTAATTGTTCGGTCGTAGGCAAACCCACATCACTCTGAATGAGTGATTCTTCCAAATGATCAAACCAAGCATCATCTAATTTGCTTGATTTAAATAGAGATCCTAGGGTTTTACGTAATCCAAACATAATCGATACAATTTAATCCTTGCATCTTATCAATTTAATTCTTGGGATATGGTGATTTAGCAGATGCGTTCCAATTTACTCCGAATTTCTTTCCTATTCTTGCTGTTTACTCAATTTTCTTGGGCGGCAGATAAAAATCCATCGGATACACATGAATTTCAACTAAGCAACGGTCTCAAGTTGATTGTGCGCGAAGATCACCGGGCGCCGACTGTTGCGCATATGGTTTGGTATCGTGCGGGCTCTATGGACGAGACAAATGGCAGAACAGGTGTTGCCCATGTTCTTGAGCATATGATGTTTAAAGGGACTGACAAGGTAAAGGCGGGGGAATTCTCGCGTTTGGTTGCTGCAGTTGGTGGGCGTGAGAACGCCTTTACTTCGCGCGACTATACAGCCTATTTTCAACAAGTAGAAAAATCAAAATTAGAAGAGGTGATCAAGTTAGAGGCTGATCGCATGTCTAACTTAAATTTTGACGATGCTGAATTCCTAAAAGAAATCCAAGTAGTGATGGAAGAGCGTCGCCTAAGAACAGAAGATAATCCGAGTAGTTTGCTAAACGAAGCCCTAATGGCAACTGCATTTATGAGTTCTCCTTATCGTCATCCAGTTATTGGCTGGATGAATGATTTACAAAACATGACAGCTTCAGATGCGCGCGATTGGTATCGTAGTTGGTATAAGCCAAATAATGCGACTGTAGTCATTGCTGGTGATGTGGATGTTCAGCAGGTGTTGGCGATCGTAGAAAAATATTACGGCGCTGTATCTGCCAAAGAACTTCCTGTTCGTAAACCACAAATTGAGCCAGTACAGAGAGGGATGAAGCAAGTCCAAGTAAAGGCTCCGGCGGATAGCGCTCAGTTCACTATGGCCTGGAAGGTTCCTCGACTTGAGCCAGGCAAGCTTGATGAGCCAGATTCATATGCGCTTGAGTTATTAACAGCGGTCTTGGACGGTTATGACAATGCGCGCCTCAATCGAAGCTTAGTAAAGCAAGAAAAAGTAGTGAATGATATTGGTGTTGGATATGACATGATTTCTCGAGGTCCAGCGTTATTTGTGATTAGCGCCACCCTTGCTAAGGGAAAGACAATAGAGCAAGCGCAATCGAGCATTCGCAAAGCACTTAATGAGATTAAGAAAAACGGTATTTTAGAGTCTGAGCTCAAGCGTATTAAAGTTCGGATTCTTTCTGATCAAATTTATAAGCGCGATTCTATTTTTGGTCAGGCAATGGAAATTGGTGGGACAGAAATGGCTGGATTTTCTTGGAGAGAAATCGATTCTATGTTGGAACGAATGCAATCGATTACTCCTGAGCAGGTGCAAGCCGTCGCTAAAAAATACTTAGTGGATGATCAATTAACAATTGCCATATTAGATCCACAGGCTCGTAAATCAGGCGATAAAGTGGGCAAGCCATGAGACTCCTTCAGCAAATATCTATTCTTTTTTTATCAATTTTCGGCTTGCTGACTAATGCTTGTGCGACTTTGCCTATTGAAAAATTAGAGTCTTTCCAAGGTGCAAAAGCGTATCTTGTGCAAACCAAGTTTTTACCGATGGTGGATATTGAGGTCAGTATTGACGCTGGTGATCGCTACGATCCTGCGGGCAAAAGTGGTCTGGCGGATTTAACCGCTGGCCTAATGACCTATGGCGCTCGAGGTGAAAAAGGCCCTTTAAGTGAAGCGCAAATTGCTGATGAGATTGCTGATCTTGGGGCGAATATTAGCTTCTCAGTCAGTGGCGAACGTGCCATTTTGCGTATTCGTAGTTTGAGCAGAAAAGACTTACGTGATCGAGCAGTCCAGCTTGCCGCCGCTATGTTGAGTGCACCAACTTACGATGCCAATATAGTTGCTCGTGAAAAGCAGCGCACCATTACAAGCTTGCTTGAGGCGGAGACAAAGCCAGAATATGTCTTGGAACGTCGCTTTAAGTCTATGGTTTACGGTAAGTATCCTTTAGCAGAGAGCCCATCGGTTAAATCGGTTTCTTCAATCACTTCTGCTGAGCTCGCGCAGTTTCATAAGCGCTTTTATCGAGGCGATCGCATGATCGTCAATATTGTTGGGGATGTTAATCAGGCGCAAGCAAATGAGATTGTGCAAGGTTTATTAAAGAGGGTTCCTCAATCTGGCGCAGTTATTCCTGCGCTCCCGCAATTGCAGCGCTCTCCTGTAGAGCCATTAGCTGAGCGTCAGGTCACTATTCCATTTGATTCTCAACAGGCTCACATCGCCATGGGAATGACTGCTGTTACGCGTAGTAACCCAGATTACTTTCCTCTATTGGTAGGTAATTACATTTTGGGGGGCGGAGGTTTTGTATCACGATTGATGGCGGAGGTACGTGAGAAGCGTGGTTTAGCCTATAGCGTCTTTAGCTATTTTTCTCCTGGAAAAGATGTTGGCATTTTTCAGGCGGGCTTGCAGACTAAGAGTGATCAGGGGTCTATGGCTCTTGAGGTCATGACCGAGACGATTGCAAATTTCATCACCAAGGGCCCAACGGATTCTGAGTTAGTTGCTGCTAAAGCAAATTTAGTCAATGGTTATCCATTACGAATAGACAACAATCGAAAATTATTGGACAACGTTTCTTCGATTGTTTGGAATGATCTACCTTTGGATACGATGGAGGTCTGGACCAGGCAGGTAGAAGCAGTTACCTTAGATCAAGTGACTGCAGCCTTTCAAAAATATCTCGCTATGGATCGGATGAAGATTGTTTTGTTGGGAGCACAAAATAAATAAACCGAAATCCTTGAAGAGCGAGCTGCCAAAGAAGGTGCGGATTATTGGCGGTAACTGGAGAAGTCGCTTGCTCACCGTAATAGACTTGCCGGGTTTGCGCCCAACAACCGATCGTATTCGTGAAACTGTATTTAATTGGTTAGGGCAGGATCTAACAGGCTTGAGATGCTTAGATTTATTTGCGGGTACAGGCTCTCTAGGTTTTGAGGCTGCATCTCGTGGTGCAAGTGCGGTTACTCTTTTTGAGAAAGATAAAAAAGCACACGCCAATTTATTGAAAAATTTTGATTTACTGAAGTCATCTCCAGCAACAGGTTCGGTAGAAATCATGCAAGGCGATAGCTTGGAATTTCTCAAAGGGCAACCCGATAAATCTGTCAACTTGATCTTTATTGATCCCCCCTTTCAGGATTCGGACTTATTGAATCGCGCAGTGCACGAAGCTGCCAGAGTATGTGATGACACTATGGGGGGCGGAATTTATGTGGAATTTCCTGCAAATCGTTCGCGTGAAGAAGTGGAGTCCCTATTGCCCTCTTGGCATTGTGGAAAGTACTTAGAGGCTGGACAGGTAAAAGCCTGCCTATTTCGGAGTGGAAGAGGCTAAACTCTTGCGTGTAGCCGATAAAGCCTTAGGAGATGTATGACTGTAGCTGTATACCCAGGAACGTTTGATCCCTTAACTCGTGGTCACGAGGATTTGGTGCGTCGCGCATCTAATATTTTTGATCAGCTCATCGTTGGTGTTGCTTCAAGTCGAAGCAAGCACCCATTCTTTACTCTCGAAGAGCGTATCGATATCGCCAGAGAAGTTCTAGGGCATTACCCAAACGTGAAGGTCGTTGGCTTTGATGGCTTGTTAAAAGATTTCGCGCGTGAGCACAATGCACGAGTGATTGTGCGTGGTTTACGCGCAGTGTCCGATTTTGAGTATGAGTTTCAAATGGCAGGTATGAACCGTTACTTGTTGCCTGATGTAGAGACATTATTCTTGACCCCATCTGACCAGTATCAATTTATCTCAGGAACCTTCGTTCGTGAGATTGCTTCAATGGGCGGCGATGTTAGTAAGTTTGTTTTCCCTTCCGTGGAGAAGTGGTTAGTGAAGAAGATTGAGTCTTCACAGCAAAAAACAAAATAAGTCAGATTGGTATAAGTAAGTATGGCTCTAATGATCACTGACGAATGCATCAATTGCGATGTATGTGAGCCAGAATGCCCCAATGATGCAATCTACATGGGACTAGAGATCTATGAGATTGATCCCAATAAGTGCACTGAGTGCGTAGGTCATTACGATGCACCTCAATGTCGTCAAGTCTGCCCAGTTGACTGCATTCCATTTAATCCAGAACACAAAGAAACCCAAGAGCAGTTAATGGTGAAATTCAGGCTGTTAACTGCTAATAAAAAAGCGAGCCAAAGCTAGTATCTAGCCTTTAGAGTGAAGCTCCATCATGGCGGTTTGGGGATCGCCCTTCAAAAACAGCGGCAATATTTGTAAACCATTTTCAATGCTCGCATCAATGAGTTTTTGTTCGGCTAGTTGAGGTCTGCGCAGAACATAGTCAGCTACATCCATTGGGTGCCCATCGCCAGCCAAATCTCGTGGATGACCTATACCCAGACGTAAACGCCAATATTGAGGGGTCCCAAGGTGTGCCTGGATATCTTTAAGGCCATTATGGCCGCCAGTGCCACCACCTAGTTTTAATCGAGCGGTTCCAGGCTTTAAATCAAGCTCATCCTGAATCACCAAAATATCTTCAGCATTGATTTTATGAAAACGGCACAAAGCGCCAACCGCTTGCCCACTCAAATTCATATACGTGGTCGGCTTTAGAAGATAAAGCTCTTCCCCTTCCCATTTTGCTTTAGCCACTTTTCCATGAAAGCGTTTTTCAGTTTCAAAGCGGGCATTTAATTGTTTTGCGAGGGCGTCGACAAACCAAAAGCCGGCGTTGTGCCGATCTTCTTCGTGTTCATCGCCAGGATTGCCAAGGCCAACAATTAATTTGCTCATGGTGGGAGTTTAAAGATATAAAATAGTTTCGACAAAAAAATCCAAGCAAAAGATTACTCAAAAAATAAAGCCCGCTTGCGCGGGCTTTGGATGCATTGGTAAATCTTAATAAATTAAGCTTTGTCCTTGGCATCAGCAGCAGGCGCGGCTGCTGGAGCTGCGGCAGCTGCTGGAGCAGCTTCTTCAGTCTCAGCGGCTTTAACGGCTGGAATACGTGCGTTTGCGATCACTGGGTTTTCTTGCTCAACGTGCAATACCAATGAAACGCCTTTTGGCAAAGTAATGTCTTTCGCATGAATTGAGTGACCTACTTCAATCTTGCTTAAGTCCACTTCAATGAATTCTGGCAAGTCTGCTGGTAAGCAAGAAACTTCGATGTCATTGAGGATGTGGCTTACAACAGCGCCTTGCAATTTCACAGCAGCTGAAGTTTCAGCGTTAGTGAAGTGCAATGGAACGCGCATGTGAACTTTCTCAGTCGCGGAAACGCGCTGGAAGTCAATATGCAAAACCAATGGCTTAAATGGATGCATTTGGTAATCACGCAACAACACCTTTTGTGTTTTGCCAGAAATTTCCAAATCCAGGATAGATGAGTGAAATGCTTCTTTGCGGAGAGCATGGAATAAAGCGTTGTGATCTAACTCGATAACCAAGGCTGGTTCTTTGCTTCCGTAAACGATTCCTGGAGTTTTTCCAGAATTGCGCAGACGGCGGCTCGCACCCGTTCCCTGTACGCTTCTTTCAAAGGCGACAACTTTCATATTAAATTCCCTTTTTGAGGTTAATTTCCGTTCGCGACCAAACGGAAAAGCCATAAATTATATCGTGGGAACGATGTTTTTCACCTATAAACGGTAAAAAAACACCCAGAAACAGTCCAAAAGGGGGTTAAAACAGCGTTTTTTTGGCTTATTCGGCGAACATAGACATGACTGAGTCACCCTTGCTGATGCGGGACAGGGTCTCGGCAAGCAATGGGGCTACAGACAATTGGCGAATTTTGCTGACTTTTGAGGCCTCTGCTGTCAGAGGGATGGTGTCAGTTACCACTAGCTCATCCAACTCGGAGGCAGCGATACGCGCTACCGCACCACCAGATAAAACTGCATGAGTACAGTAAGCAGTTACGCCCTTAGCGCCGCGTTCTTTGAGCGCTTCGGCCGCTTTGCAAAGTGTGCCACCTGTATCGATGATGTCATCCATGATTACGCAGTGACGCCCCTCTACTTCACCGATTAAATGCATTACTTCAGAAACGTTTGCTTTAGGACGACGCTTATCAATAATCGCTAAATCAGTGCCTAGTTGTTTTGCCATGGCGCGAGCGCGAACAACGCCGCCAATGTCAGGGGATACAACAATCAAATCCTTATGTGTTTTTTGCGCTTGCAAGTCTGCTAATAAAACAGGCGAGGCGTAGATGTTATCTACAGGAATATCAAAGAAGCCCTGAATTTGGTCGGCGTGCAAGTCCATAGTGAGCACGCGCTCAATACCTGCAACAGACTGAAGCATATTCGCTACGATGCGGGCGGAGATTGCCACGCGAGCCGAGCGAGGGCGGCGGTCTTGGCGGGCATATCCAAAATAGGGAATGACAGCGGTAATGCGACTTGCAGATGCGCGCTTTAGCGCATCAATCATGATCATGAGCTCCATTAAGCTGTCGTTTGTTGGGGCACAGGTTGATTGAATAACCACGACATTTTTGCCGCGTACGTTTTCTTGAATCTCAACCTGAATTTCACCGTCAGAAAAACGGCCAACAAAAGCTTTGCCCAGTGGTAACTTTAGTTCTTTGGCTACGGCCTGCGCCAAAATCGGATTTGCGTTGCCTGTAAATAAAGTCAATAAATCTGAGCTGGTGGAGGACATAGTTATAGAGATTTTGTAGGGTCAAAAGGTTATCTTTGTCATTTCTACAGTATTTGGCAGGGGAAGAAGGATTCGAACCTTCGCATGCTGGAATCAAAATCCAGTGCCTTAACCAGCTTGGCGATTCCCCTACAGCTCAATCTGAAGAAATCAAATTGTAAGCGGGATTTTTGTTTAGCCCCCGAACAACCCGACCTTTCCACCCTTTAGGAAGATTTTGTAGAAGATTTTCCAGTCTTTCGCGCTCAATCTTAGGGTCTAAGATGGCAAAAACGCTACTTCCGGAGCCTGACATACGGGGCTCAGAACCCGGTATTGCCTGACTAATCCAATTCAAAGCATGCTTCACTTCAGGACATATCCGCATCGCTACTGCCTGGCAATCATTCGAAAGATTGGACCATGGCGATGCAAGAAAGCCATCTATTGTAATCTGACCGTGATCTCTGGTCAATTGAGGGTCTTGGAAGATGCGAATAGTTGGGATGCCTTGATTGGGAAAGATCACCAAAAAATCGCGCTGATCTAGGCTGATTTCTTGTAATTGCTCCCCGATACCTTCTACAAAAGCATTTTTGCCAAAAATAAAGAAAGGAACGTCAGCCCCAAGTTGGAGACCAAGTTTGCAGAGTGTATTGGTATCGAGGCCAAGCCCCCAGAGTTTATTTAAGCCAATTAAGGTAGTGGCTGCATCGGATGACCCTCCGCCTAAACCAGCGCCCATTGGAATTTCTTTTTTGAGGTGAATTTCTACCCCAGCCTTGATTTGACAAAAATCTTTCAAGAGCGCGGCTGCACGCACTACAAGATCATGCTCTGGCAGAACACCTGGGATTGGATTTGCATGACGAATTTCATTTTCTGAAATTTGCTTGAGCGTAATCGTGTCGCACCAATCGATTAGCTGAAAAGCTGATTGCAGTAGGTGGTATCCATCAGGTCTGCGGCCCACAATATGTAAAAACAGATTGATCTTGGCAGGTGATTCCAGTACTAGCTCGCTGTGAATGGCATCACTCATTTGCTTGATCAAAAACAAGACGAATATCAATCGATCCGATGTTTGAGCTTCTGGTCATCGTTAACTTATCGAGACGGTTCAAATCGCTCCAGGTGTAGCGTAAATTCCATCCATCTTGACGAATTTCGCTTACCTGCCCCTTGTTATTTCTCTCTATGCTAGCTTCGCTACCTGGACGAGTTTCTCCCCTTAGCCAATTCGATAAACCTCTTGCTGGCAAGGGAAGCCCTAAAGTGTTTTGCACCAGAGTATCGGCGTCAATCGCGCTAGTGATTTGACCATCTCGTTCTAGGGTGGCTTCTCCTGGAGTAATCGTAATTTTTGCAATTGCTCCACCGACAGGGTTGCGAATCTCAAGAGTATCTTTGAGATTGTCTTGAACTAAGGTAAAGCCACCAGAACCCCCTTGATTTTGGGCCTCAGTTAGGCCCGTAACCTTCACGGCAAAACGTCCATCCCATGAGCCCTTTAGGGCTTGAGTTGGGCTTAACCAGTCAGGCTTTAAGCGTTTTAAAGTTTCTTGAAGAGTAGTGTTATTGGCGTCTAATTTTTGACCCTCTTGCCACATGGCTTCTGCTTCAGTTTTTCGTCCCATGGACCATAAAACTTCACCAGTATGTGCGGCTATATCTGCTTCGGGCTTCATCCGAAATGCTTGCTGTAATTGTTCTAGTGCAAGCTCATTTTTGCCAAGACGGAAATTTACCCAACCTAAACTATCTAGGATAAAAGCATCTTGAGGGGAGAGTTGATGCGCTTTACTAATAAGTGCAAATGCTTCCTGTAATTTAGTATTGCGATCAGCAAGAGAGTAGCCAAGGGCATTAAGAGCATTCACATCATTGGGGCTCTTGCGCAAAATTTCTCGCAAAGTTTTTTCCATGACATCAACCCGACCAACTTTCTCGGCTGACATGGCATAGGTATAAAGCAAACTTAAATTCTTGGGACTTAGTTTTGCATTCGAAGCGATCTCATAAAAAGCGCGCAAAGCTTCAGACTCATTCTTGGCTTTGCCTAGCAATGCTTGTAGTTGCACAAGCGTGTTTTCTTGCTGAGCAGGTGTTTGTTGGCGTAGCAAGGAAACCGCCGGTTTCACCGCATCGGACCAGCGATTATTCAGAATCAGAAGGGTGATAAATACTTCTTTGGGTTTGGTATCGGAAGCGGGCGCTAGGCTATCCCAAACCTTGGCGGCTTGTAAAGCAAGCTCAGGCGAACCACCTGCAATGCCAATCTCCATCGCTCGCTGAGCGAGGCGAGGATCTTTATATTGCCGAGCCATTTCCATATAGGTGTTATAGGCTAGGCCTGCCTCACCCCGTTGCAATGCTATCTCAGAGGCTAAAACTTCAAAGACTGCTTGCCCTGTTGGCGCTTCATCCGTTTGAGCTCGAGCTGAGCCGATTAGCAAAGCTCCGCCAGTCAGGATCACCAGGGAGAAAAATGATAATTTGCTCATAAGCACATTCTAATCTGCGAATCTACAATTCATTTATGCCAGAACTTCCAGAAGTAGAAGTCACCAGATTGGGTATTGCCCCGCATCTTCAGGGACAAGCCGTTTCCGCCGTCCAGATATTGGATGGGCGTTTACGTTGGCCCGTCCCTAAAAATCTATCCAAGCTATTGCTTGGGCAAAAGGTGAAGGATATTCAGAGAAGAGGAAAGTACCTATTAATTGAGTTTGCCACTGGCCATTTATTGATTCACTTAGGTATGACGGGAACTTTAAGAGTACTTCCTCTTAAAGAGCCTTTGAAACCCCATGATCGTGTGATTTTGGAGTTTGGGCGTTTGAGCTTACGCCTACATGACCCAAGAAAATTCGGAGCGGTTTTATGGCATCCGGTATCAAAAGGGCCTATAGAGAAAAATCTGCTCTTGCAAAAACTAGGCGTTGAGCCTTTTTCTCAAGAGTTTGAGGGTGAGCTTGGCGCAGAGTTACTGTACCAATCTTCTCGAAATCATAGTGTCGCTGTAAAGCAATTTTTATTGGCAGGACAAGTGGTTGTTGGCGTCGGCAATATTTACTGTTCTGAAAGTTTGTTCAAGGCAGGAATTCATCCAGCAAAACCAGCGGGTAAATTAACGCGCCCTCAGTGCTCTCGATTGGCTGAAGCAGTTAGATTCATTTTGAAAAAAGCAATTGCCGCAGGTGGCAGTAGCCTGAAAGATTTTGTGAATAGCGATGGCGATCCTGGCCATTTCATGGTGCAAACCAAAGTCTATGATCGCAAAGATCAGCCATGCAAAGTGTGCAAAACACCGATTAAACAAATCGTGCAAGGGCAACGATCTACCTACTTCTGCCCTACATGTCAAAAACGTTAGTTGATCTTTTTTCGCAGAAGTTAATTACTTGGCATTCTCGTTATGGCCGATCTGGTTTGCCGTGGCAAGGCATTCGAGACCCCTACGCTGTCTGGGTCTCAGAAATCATGCTACAGCAAACACAAGTGGCTACCGTATTAGAGCGTTACCCTCGTTTTATGAAACGTTTTCCAACAGTAAAAAAACTAGCTGCTGCGCATATAGATGAAGTGCTAGCGGAGTGGGCTGGCTTGGGGTATTACTCTCGCGCGCGAAATTTACATGCGTGTGCGCAGCAAGTAGTTAATGAGTTCAATGGAAAGTTTCCAAGTGATCCTGCTTTACTTGAAAAATTAAAGGGAATTGGTCTATCAACGGCAGGGGCTATTGCGGCATTTGCTTTTCATGTAAGAGCGCCAATTCTGGATGCTAACGTTAAACGAATATTGGCTCGTTTATTTGCAGTAGAAGGCGCATTACAAAATAAGCTTGTTAACGATGGCTTGTGGAATTTGGCAGATAAGTTATTGCCAAAGAAGCCTTCAGATATGCCTGTCTACACTCAGGCCTTAATGGATTTTGGTGCTACTTGGTGTACCTCTCGTAAGCCAGTTTGTCTTGGTAATGAGCAAAAGTGCCCCTTTGAAAAAGATTGCCAAGCGAATCTCAGCAATCAAGTACTCTCATTTCCACACAAGACAGTGAAAGCAAAGTCACCTGAGTTTGATTGCGATATGCTGCTGATTCGGTCCGGCAATTCCATCCTGTTACAAAAGCGTCCGAGCAAAGCCATTTGGGGCGGCTTATGGTCCTTGCCAGAATCAGCTTGGGTTGTAAAGTCTGATAAAAAAAGAAAACTACCAGCGTTCAAAAATATATTTGAAGAGGCTTTGCCAAATGAAAACATAGCCTCATGGCAGAAGGCTTGTAAAGGTACAACTCTAGGCCCTCAGATTAAACATGTCTTTACCCATAGACGATTGTGGATGCAGATTTGGGAGGTAGCTGCTTCTCGAAGTTTGGAGCCAAAAGGTGAAGACTTACGATGGGTGCCCATCAGGCAGTTGGGCCGCTATGGTTTGCCACAGCCTATTAAGATTTTGTTGCAGGGATTGAGTCTAGTTCTCGATGACGATCTAAAAAATTAAGCTGCAAATCGATCAGATCTTTTTTGGCTCGGAAATGTTCGCTAATACGGTTGACTAAATAGACTGAGCGGTGCTGCCCACCAGTGCAACCTATGGCAACTGTTAAGTAGCTACGTCCATCCGCGATGTAATGGGGCAACCATTTCTCAATAAATTGGGTAATGTCACTTTCCATGCTCACAACCTCAGCAATTTTCTCTAAAAACTCCTTAACGGGTTTGTCGTTACCTGTAAGTGGTCTGAGCACTTTGTCATAGTGAGGATTGGGGAGGCAGCGTACATCAAAAACAAGGTCTGCTTCACTGGGGACACCTTTTTTAAAACCAAAGGATTCAAAAATAACGGTGAGTCCAACAGGTTTATCTTTCAGGAGGTCTTGAATCCAAGAGCGCAGGGCGTGAGCAGGAAGATTGCTGGTATCGATACTGTGGGCTTGCGCACGTAGGGGCTCAAGTAGATTCCGTTCTTTATCAATTGCCTCAATTAAAGTGGCTGATTGTGATTGTTCGGCATCGCTTGATAAAGGATGTCGACGCCGTGTTTCTGAAAATCGCTGTACCAAGGTGTTGGTATCAGCATTTAAAAATACAACCCTGACTTGATGCTTGCGCTTTAGGGTGTCAAGAATTGAGGGGAGTTCGGCAATAGATTGACCACGGCGCGCATCGATCGCTACAGCAACTCGTTCACTATTTTCTCGTGCTAGGGTGTCAATCAGATTTTCCAATAAAGATACAGGAAGGTTATCGACACAATCGTATCCAGCATCCTCGAATGCCCTCAGGGCAACTGATTTACCTGAGCCTGAGATTCCGGTAATCAGATTGATTTGCATGACTTACAGCAGGCGTCCTTGGGACTTTGTCGAATCTGCCTCAGCATTCATTTGAATACGCTGGCGTTCAATAAATTCTTTTAGGGTATCAATACCGCGCAGTTGCAAAATCGTATTGCGTACTGCTGCTTCAACAAGGACGGCTAAGTTTCGACCTGCTGCCACTTGGATTTTTACGGTACGAATGGGCACGCCCAAGACATCAACGTGTTGATCTTCCAGTGGAAGCCGCTCAAATTCACCATCAGTTCTGCGAACGAGTTGAACAATGAGGCGAAGCTTTAATTTGCGGCGTACCGCAGTTTCACCAAAGATAGTACGAATATCGAGTAAGCCCAGACCACGAACTTCTAGTAGATTTCTGAGAATGATTGGGCAGCGGCCCTCAATGTAATCTGGGCCAAGTCGTGCAAAATCAACCGCATCATCAGCAACAAGACCATGGCCGCGTGAAATCAGCTCAAGGCCTAATTCACTTTTACCTAAACCAGATTCACCAGTAAGCAAGACGCCCAATCCCAGAATGTCCATGAAGACGCCATGCATCGTGATTTGTGGGGCGCCGATTTTGGTGAGATAGGTGCGCAGATGGTCAATCACCTCTGCTGCAGAAATTTGCGTTGTAAATAATGGTGTTGAAGATCGCTGGCAGAACAGTTGTAGATCTGGATCAGCAGTCTTGCCATCAGCCACAATCACACAAGGCGGTGTTTTTGAAATCAGGCTCGCAATTTGCTCCTGTTTTTGTTTGGGCTCCAAGGCTGCGTGGTAATCAACTTCTTGTTCGCCAAAAATTTGTATACGGCTTGGATGAATAAGATTTAAGTGACCTACAAGGTCAGAGCTGGCGGCCGCTGCCTTGACTGCTTCAGGCGGAAAGGTTCGATCGGCACCCTCAAGGCCGCCGATCCAAGATAGCTTGAGATCGGAGACATTGTCATCAAAAATCTGCTGAGCAGTTACTCCATCTAGGAGTAATGGCTGTGTCATTTTGTATTACCCCAATGCTGCAACAGCTCACAAACTTTTGTTGTATCGGTAGAGGTGTTCAATATTTCACGAACATCCGCATCTGATAACAGTTGCGCAATCGAGGAGAGAATTTCTAGGTGTTGCTGTGTTGCCTTCTCAGGCACCAATAGGAATATGAGGGTTTTGACAGGCTCGCCATCGGGTGCGGCAAATTCAATTGGGTCTTTGAGGCGAATAAGCGCAGCTGCCGGTTGCTTTAATCCTTTTACTCGACCGTGCGGTATGGCGACTCCTGCTCCAAGGGCGGTTGAGCCCAATTCTTCACGAGCGTTTAAGAACTCGATGACTGAGCTTGCTTCGATACCAACTTGCTTGGCAAATAGTGCTCCAGCGGCTGCAAACGCATCAGCCCTGTTTTTAGCAGGATTGTCTAATGCGATGCAGTCGTGGGTGAAAAGATTAGTCAGGGCATTCATTGGAAATGATTATAGGTGTCCTGACGCTGGAGATCACTCAAAACGTTTTTCGTGATGATGATCCTGGATCTTTTCCTTATGTTTAACGACCTGGCGCTCCAGTTTGTCAACGACGGCATCCATGGCGTGGTAAAGATCGGCGTTATGGGCTTCGGCAAATAATTCTTTGCCTTTGAGGTGAATGGTGATCTCGGCGCTTTGACGTAGATCTTTTTCTTTGGCGTTATCAACGACTAAAAATGCTGAGGCATCTATAACATGGTCGAAGTGCTTTCGAATTTTCGCTAAGCCGGCCTCTAGATGTGTTCGCATGGCGGGGGTAACTTCAACATGACGGCTATTAATTTTTAAATTCATTAGCGACTCCTTATATCAAAGCCTGCGCATAGCTGTAGCTGGGGTGCGCAGCATGCCCCTGTAGAATTTGAGCTGTTTTTTTTGAGAAGTAATGCATGAACCTCCAGCGTATCAGCGAATTTGCCCAAATCCAAGAGGAGAAAGGGATTTTTTTACTACTTATACGGATAGAAGCCCTGCGCTTTGCACAAGGATGGGGAATTACATCCGGAAGTTCTCACCCAGGTAGACCCGGCGAACCGCGTCATTTTGGATGATTTGATCTGGCTGACCTTCTGCTAGAACGCTACCTTCACTAATGATGTAGGCATGATCGCAGATACCGAGGGTTTCTCGAACATTATGGTCTGTAATTAGAACGCCTATTTGTCGGTCTCTTAAGAAACGAACGATTCGCTGAATTTCCCCAACGGCAATGGGGTCAACACCGGCAAAGGGCTCATCCAACAAAATAAATTTAGGCTGTGAAGCTAAAGCTCGAGCAATTTCTACGCGTCTACGTTCACCACCCGAAAGAGACAGTGCTGGATTATTGCGCAGGTGGCCGATTTGAAGTTCTCCTAAGAGCTCATCTAATCGATTAGTAATCTCGGCTTTGCTTAATGGCTTGCCGCCTTGAACTTGGAGCTCCAGAACGGCTTGAATATTTTCAGCAACATTGAGTTTTCTGAAAACAGATGCTTCTTGAGGCAAATAGGAAAGACCCATTCGAGCGCGCTCATGGATAGGTAAATGTGTGATGTCTTTGCCATCTAGCACTATTTGACCGCCATCTGCCGGCACTAGACCGACAATCATGTAAAAGGAGGTGGTCTTGCCGGCACCATTTGGTCCCAGAAGTCCAACCACTTCACCACATTTCACTTCTACCGAAACATCGCGTACTACGGTTCTTGAGCCATAACGTTTTTGTAATTTATGGGCGCTGAGTGTTGCAGTTGAATTGTCTTGAGCTTGATCCGTTGTCATTTTTCTAGTGTGGCTTTTCTTCTTGGTGAAAGGATTGCTCTTGCCAAGGGAAGGTCCTCTGGTTTTGTGCTGCTTGGTGGTGTTACGCGATAACGTTCAGTAATGTCATCGTACTCAATTTTCCAGCCTTGCAGTTGATCAAGCATCTGCATGTTTAATAAACGCTTTAATCTGGCATCGCCAGTGATGGTTAGTAACTCTGTTTTTGCATTGTAGGTAACCTGAGTGCCATGTCCCTGCATAAACTCATCAGCTGAACCCTCTCTTCTTTGCCTAAAGCTTGCAGCAGTGTCAGCGGTACCTTTGATATCAACAAATTCATAGCCTTCAGGATCGACTTGGATATGACCATCATCACCCGTCACAACCATACTGCCCTTAATTAGCAGAATTTGGCCTTTGAGATCATAAATCTGCTGAACATCATTTACTGAAACGCTCTCGGCTTCAAGGATGATTGGCTTATCTTGATCAGCTTTTTCTGCATGAACAAAGTTCACGCATAGAAGGAGGCAAAATGCAGCCCAGAAAGTTGAGAGTCGAATCATGTGAGTATTTTATTGGCCATTGCGTGGGGCGCGTTCAATTCGACCTCTTACCTGCCCTGACAAAGTCATGCTTTGCGCGATATTGTCAAATGTTCCGCCATCGGTAGAGTGCATCACCGACATGCCCTGTTCAAGCGTAATAGGTTTATCGGTTTGAACGATATCATCGTTAATCAGCACTTTGAAATAGCTAGATGAGGCAAGCATTCTGAGCGTTGCAGGTTCTGTTGCGTTAGCAGGCTGAGGCGGTCTGTAGATTGATGCGTTATCAAATAGCTCCAAAATCGTTAGGTCGCCATCCAGATGTCCAGTATTTGATCTAACGGTAACAGGCGCCTTACCTGGCTGAAAAAGACGCATGCGAGGCAAATCAATATCGATTGAAGCATCGTCATCGTAGTGAGTGACCTTATCCCCCAGAATTCGGTATTTTGTATTGCCTTGTTCATTTAATGCAGATAGTGTGCCATTTTGAATAATGTAGTCTGGCTCATGAAGGCGTACTCGCTCTAGTCCAGAGTGTTCAGCCGGAGTATTTTTTCGTACCAACCAAAATGTGACTAATGTAAGCAGACCCATCAATATCAAAGGCATCAGACGCAACAGGGTGCGGCCAATACTAAATTTGATTTGTTGGGAATTGAGTTGCATTGCCAAATTAAATAAACTCAGTTGCGAGCTTTATTGAGTAATTCTTCATAGCGATTCTGGGATTTCAGAATTAAATCGCAAGCTTCTCTTACCGCGCTATTGCCGCCCATACGTGAGGTGACAAAATGCGCAAATTCTTTAACAGCTTCATGGGCTTGGGCTGGAGCGATGCGAAGTCCTGCTTGCTTCATCATGGCTAAGTCCGGCCAATCATCACCCATAACTGCGCAATCGCTAGGCTTAAGTCCAAGTGACTTGAGTACTTCTTCTAAGGCAAGCGCTTTATTCTCAACACCCATATGTACATGCTTGATACCAAGCTCATCGCAGCGAGCCAATACCATTTTGGAATTTCTACCAGTAATAATTGCAGTCGCAATGCCACATTGCTCTAGTAATTTGATGCCTAGACCATCCTGAATGTCGAATGCTTTTAAGGATTCTTTTCCTTCAGCGCCAATCCAGACTTGGCCATTTGTTAACACCCCATCTACGTCCAAAACCAATAACTTAACTTTGCTGGCGCGTTCCCACGCTTGTGGGTAGCTTGATAGAGGATTTGTATTATGAGTATTAAAAGCGCTCGGCATGGAATTGAATGGTTAACTCGTTAAATAACTTTAGCTGCAAAAAGGTCATGTAAATTCAATGCACCAAGCAAAACCCCAGCTTTATCAGTCACCACTAGATGATTTATGCGATGCTTTTCCATCATCTCAATTGCTTCTTCTGCTAATAGCTCGGGCGGAATAGTTCTAGGGCTGGAAGTCGTAGCGCTTTTAAGAGTAACATTGCTAAGGTTAGTATTTTTCTCGAGTAAACGACGCAAATCGCCATCGGTCAAAATGCCAAACACTTTATTGTCTTCATCTAGTATGACGACCATACCCATACGTTTTGCGGTCATCTCTAATAAAGCAGCTTGCAAAGAAGCTTGAATTGAAATTTTTGGCGTGTCATCAAAGCTTCTCATTACTTCGCTGACATGCATCAATTGTTTGCGACCTAAGCGGCCACCAGGATGGGAACGTTGAAAGTCTTCAGCTTGAAAGCCACGAGCGTCAAGCAGTGCAACTGCAAGTGCATCGCCCATAGCAAGTGCAGCGGTAGTGCTGGTGGTTGGCGCGAGGTTAAGTGGGCACGCTTCTTTTTCTACGCTGGTATCTAGGTGCGCATCCGCTAATTTTGCTAGAGACGAATTTGGCGCTCCGGTCAATGCGATGAGCTTTGCGCCAGTACGCTTGACGATTGGAACAATTGTTAGTAACTCATCAGTTTCGCCAGAGTTGGATAACGCTACAAAAACATCTTCACGGGTAACCATGCCCAAATCGCCATGGCTGGCCTCTGCGGGGTGTACAAAAAAAGCGGGGGATCCTGTTGAGGCAAACGTAGCAGCAATTTTGCGGGCAATATGGCCTGACTTGCCAATGCCGGACACCACGATTCTGCCTTTGCATCCATGTAGTAATTCCACTGCATGGATCAGGGCGTCTGCGTTTTGGCCCTCTAGGCGATCACGCATTGTTTGCAGTGCAGCAGCCTCAATAGTGAGGGTATCGCGGGCAAGCTTTAGGGTACGTTCACGAGTCTTAGCTATCATCGAGTAAGTATATGCCGTCAGTCCTTCAATTAACCCTTATTCTCTTAGCCTCTGGTGTGGCTGGAGTAGTTATTTTCCGCTATTTTGGCTTACCCCCTATTTTGGGCTATTTAGCCATTGGTGTGCTGATTGGGCCCAATGCCTTGGGCTTGGCCAGTGATTCCGCTACGGTGAAGTATTTGGCGGAGTTTGGGGTTGTTTTCTTAATGTTCTCAATTGGCCTGGAATTTAATCTGCACAAGCTCAGGTCAATGCGCTACATCGTATTTGGCTTGGGTGGCAGTCAAGTTATTCTGACGATGGTGCTTGCAGTGCCAGCTAGTTTATTGATGAATTGGATTTATCCGATCTCATGGCAGGCGGCAATTGCTTTGGGCGGCGCGCTGGCAATGTCCTCTACCGCCATTGTGACCAAGCTGATTTCTGATCGCGCTGAGTTAGAGACAGAGCATGGTCGTAATGTAGTCGGCATTTTGCTGTTCCAAGATTTGGCCGTGGTCTTCTTATTGATTTTGTTGCCATCCTTGGGAAAAAATCCCAAAGATCTTTTTGTGGCGCTAACAGCTGCTTCCATCAAAATCACCGTTGCTCTGACGCTGATTTTCTTTATTGGCCAATCTTTAATGAGCCATTGGTTTAGATTGGTTGCTAAGTTACGTTCGCAAGAATTATTCATGCTCAATCTGTTATTGATTGTGCTTGGAATGGCTGGCCTGACTGAGCATTTCGGTTTATCACTAGCGCTTGGAGCGTTCTTGGCGGGCATGTTGATTTCTGAAACGCCCTATCGTCATCAGGTCGAGGAAGATGTCAAACCATTCCGTGACGTTTTGCTAGGACTCTTCTTTATTACGATCGGCATGTTGCTCGACTTCAATGTAATTCGAGAGCAATGGATGTTGGTAGTGGCTTTATTAGTTGGCCCCTTGATATTTAAGTTCGGACTCATTGCTTTACTCTCGAAGGCCTTTGGCTCTAGTACTGGCATCTCAATACGGACTGGACTTTGTTTGGCGCAAGCAGGTGAGTTTGGTTTTGTGCTTCTTACGCAGATTGATGGCTTAGATCTTATTGATCCTACTTTGAGTCAAGCTGTTTTAGCCGCCATGTTGCTCTCGATGTTTTGCGCCCCATTTTTGGTTGAGTACAGCGACCGTATCGCAATGCGTTTCTCAAGTAACGAATGGCTTTTGCAATCTCTTGCTTTAACTCGGGTTGCTGCGAAAAGTGTTCGCAATGAAAATCACGTGATCATTTGTGGTTTTGGTCGATCTGGGCAAAGCTTGGCACGTATGTTAGATCAGGAAAAAATTCCATACATTGCTTTAGATTTGGATCCTGATCGCGTGAAGGAAGCTGCTGCCGCTGGCGACAATGTTGTGTACGGGGATGCTAGTCGTGAAAATTATTTAGTCGCCGCTGGCCTTTCAAGGGCAAAAACTGTCGTCATCACATACGCCGATACTGCTGCAAGCTTAAGAGTTTTGCGTCAGGTTGAGCATTTACGCCCTGGTATGACTGTGTTAGTTCGCACTAAAGATGATGCTGATATTGCTAAGCTACAAGCAGCAGGCGCGACTGAAGTGGTGCCTGAATTAATTGAGGGCAGCTTGATGATTGCATCACACGTCTTGCTCATTATGGGTGTGCCCATGCGCAAGGTGGTGAGACGTATTACGACCGCGCGTGAAGAGCGTTACAGCTTATTAAGAGGCTACTTCCGAGGCTCGAGTGATGATGATTTCGGTTCGAATGAATCTTGGCGACTGCACTCTATTACCTTGCTGCCAAATTCTCAGGCTGTAGGCAAAACGCTATCCGAGCTCCATATAGAAAATGAAGGTGTTAGTGTTCAAGCGGTTCGTCGTAAGGGACGTAACGCTGACTACAGTAAGTTAGCGCTTGCTCCAGACTTGCTGCTTCAGGCAAACGATATCTTGGTAATCTCTGGTAACCCAGAGGCAATTGATTTAGCCGAGGCTAAATTGTTGTAAATGCCTGCCTTAAGTATTCAGTAGATAGCGAATTTCGCTATCTACTTTTTCTTTTTGGTAGTGCTTGTACTCTTACTCGTTTTCCGAGTTAAGAGAGGCGCCAAATAATGCCCAGTAAAACTCACATCATTCTTGGCAACTTCTTCAGGCGTGCCGGTTGCAATGATCTGCCCACCACCAGCGCCACCTTTGGGGCCTAAATCAATAATCCAATCGGCAGTCTTAATAACATCAAGATTATGTTCGATGATGACGATCGTATTGCCTTGTTTCTTGAGTGTTTGGATGACGGTTAGTAAGAGCTGAATGTCGTGGAAATGTAAGCCCGTAGTAGGCTCATCCAAGATATAGAGCGTTCTTCCGGTATCGCGTTTGGAAAGTTCTAGCGACAGCTTTACACGTTGCGCTTCACCACCTGATAGAGTTGTTGCGCTTTGGCCTAGTTGCACGTAACCCAAACCAACATCCAGAAGCGTTTTGAGTTTGCGCTTAACCACCGGAACTGCTTCAAAGAATTCATGTGCTTGCTCAATTGTCATTGAAAGCACTTCATGAATATTTTTTCCTTTGTAGCGGATATCTAATGTTTCACGGTTATAGCGCTTGCCGTGACAAACATCGCACGGCACATAAACATCTGGCAAGAAATGCATTTCTACTTTGAGAACACCATCACCTTCACAGGCATCACAACGACCACCTTTGACGTTAAAGGAGAAACGTCCAGCCTCGTAACCACGTTCACGCGCCGCAGGGACTCCTGCAAACAGCTCGCGAATGGGTGTGAAAAGACCGGTATAAGTGGCTGGGTTGGAGCGCGGTGTGCGACCAATCGGTGACTGATCTACGCTAATAACTTTATCGAAGTGCTCTAAACCCTTAATAGCGTCATGCGCAGCTGGCTCAGTACTCGAGCCATATAAATGTTGTGCAACAGCATGATGAAGGGTGTCATTAATCAAGGTTGATTTACCAGATCCAGAAACACCAGTCACGCAAGTTAGCAATCCCACGGGAATCTTGGCATAGACGGATTGCAAATTATTCCCACGGGCGCCAATGATTTCTAAGAAAAGATCATTTACAGGAATGCGTTTTTCCGGAACTTCAATTGCTTCGCGTCCTGCAAGATAAGCACCGGTCAAAGATTTAGCATCAGCCTCAACTTTCGTGGGCGTACCTTGCGCAACAATTTCACCGCCATGAACACCGGCGCCGGGGCCGATATCGATTACCCAATCAGATGCGCGAATCATATCTTCATCGTGTTCAACGACTAGAACGCTATTACCAAGGTCACGTAAATGCTTGAGAGTGCCAATTAGTCGATCATTATCGCGTTGATGCAGTCCAATCGATGGCTCATCCAACACATACATCACGCCCGTCAAGCCTGATCCAATCTGGCTTGCAAGACGAATACGCTGCGCTTCGCCGCCTGAGAGCGTATCTGCACTGCGTTCAAGTGAGAGATAGTCCAGACCCACATCGTTTAAGAAGCGTAGACGAGCGCTGATTTCTTTAATAATCTTGTCGGCAATTTCTTTTTTGGCACCCTTAAGTTCAAGAGTTTCGAAATATTCTTTTGCTTCTTTTAACGGTAGCGCGCTGATTTCATAAATGGCACGTGCCTGTTTTTTCTCGCCCACTCGAACGAAGCGTGCTTCTTTGCGCAAACGACTGCCGCTACATTCAGGACAAGTTTGAATGTTCTGATAGCGAGCGAGTTCTTCGCGCACAGTGACAGAATCTGTCTCACGATAGCGACGTTCAAAGTTGGCAACAATGCCTTCAAAGGCGTGTTCACGAATAGTATTTCTACCGCGCTCATTGATGTATTCAAAGGGTATGGTGACATCACCAGACCCCAATAAGATCAGGTCCTGTTGTTTCTTGCTAAGCGATTCAAAAGGCTTTTCAACATCAAAGCCGCCATGTTTGGCAAGAGTTTGTAGTAGCTTGAAGTAAAACTGATTGCGTCGATCCCAGCCTTTAATTGCGCCAGATGCCAGTGATAAATCAGGATGCGCAACGATACGTTTAGGATCAAAGAAAGATTGGTGACCCAGTCCGTCGCATGAAGGACATGCACCCATTGGATTATTGAAAGAGAAAAGACGTGGCTCTAGCTCTTGCAGGGAGTATGAGCAAACTGGGCAAGCAAATTTGCTCGAGAAAATCATTTCCTTGCCAGTATCCATATCCACAATCATTGCTTTGCCATCCGCTAAACGCAGGGCAGTCTCAAATGACTCGGCAAGGCGTTGTTGAATATCTGGTCGAACTTTAATGCGGTCTACTACAACTTCAATAGAGTGCTTATCGTTTTTCTTAAGCGCTGGTAATTGATCAACTTCAAAAATTTCTGCCTTAGCGGCATTAGCTGTGCCTCCGCCAGAGCGCACGCGAAAGCGCACAAAGCCTTGCGCTTGGAGATCTTGGAAAAAATCAACAAATTCACCTTTACGCTCACTGACTACAGGAGCAAGAATCATGAGCTTAGTGTCATCTGGCATTGCTAATACCGTATCTACCATTTGAGAAACGCTTTGCGCTTCTAGTGGAAGATCATGGTCTGGACAATGCGGTGTTCCAGCGCGTGCAAACAAGAGGCGCAGGTAATCATGAATTTCCGTTACGGTGCCAACGGTGGAGCGTGGATTGTGGCTAGTCGCTTTTTGCTCAATGGAGATTGCTGGGGAGAGGCCTTCAATCGTATCAACGTCGGGTTTTTCCATTAATTGCAAAAATTGACGGGCGTAGGCCGATAAAGACTCTACATAACGTCTTTGACCCTCTGCGTAGAGCGTGTCAAAAGCAAGCGAACTTTTCCCAGAGCCGGATAGGCCTGTTAAGACGACCAGTTTCTCTCTAGGAATGTCCAGATTGATATTTTTGAGGTTGTGGGTGCGGGCACCGCGGATCTTGATTTCGTTATTCATGATTTTTTAGCGTAACTTGTTAATATAGCTCTTTCCCATGAATCCTTCTGAACTTCGCTCCACTCTCGCTTTAGCAGGCATATTTGGCCTCAGAATGCTGGGCCTTTTCTTGCTATTACCAGTCTTTAGCATTCACGCACGGGGTTTACCGGGTGGCGAACACGCCCTTTGGGTGGGTTTGACTCTGGGTATTTTCAATATCGTCCAGGCCTGCTTTTACATCCCACTGGGACGTCTTTCTGACCGCATTGGACGCAAGCCAGTGGTGCTTTGGGGTCTTTCTTTGTTTGTGGCTGGGGCGCTAATTTGCGCCGCTCAGGATGATTTACTTTGGATTGCAATCGGTCGGGGGATTATGGGCGCAGGTGCGGTATCGGCCGCGATTTCTGCATGGGTTGCTGACCTGACGCGTGAGCAGGTTCGCACGCGAGCGATGGCCTTGGTCGGCGGCAGTATCGCACTCTCATTTGCTTTGTCTTTGGTGATTGCCGCACCGATATATCGATTGATTAGTCTTAGTGGAATTTTTATTGTCTTGGCGATTTTAGGCGTTGCCGCAATACTAGTGACGCATTTTGTCTTGCCTAGTAATAGACCCGAGGTGAATGTCCAGCAAGCCTCATTAAGAGAAGTCTTTTTGCGTCCTGAGCTAATGCGCCTCAATTTAGGCGTCTTTGTTCTGCATGCGACACAGGTAGCTATGTTTTTAGTTGTACCTCGTTTATTGGTGCAAGCAGGGTTACCTCTGGCATCGCATTGGGAAATTTATTTGCCTGTAGTGCTTTTGTCATTCTTCTTCATGGCACCCATTTTGATTTTTGGTGAGAAGAAACAAAAATTACGCACTATTCTTTTACTAGCAATTGTGTTGTTACTAATCGCTGAATTTTTATTCACCAATACATCCTCGGTGGTATCGATTGCTATTGCACTCTTAATTTATTTTGTAGGCTTCAATCTATTAGAGGCCTTACAGCCCTCCTTGGTTTCGCGTTTTGCTAAAGAATCCAAAGGTACCGCGCTAGGTGTTTACAACACAACGCAGTCTATTGGTTTGTTTTCTGGGGCTTCTGTAGGGGGCTATTTAATGGATAGCCATGGCGATCTATCGGTCTTTGTGATGGGTGCTGCGCTCCTACTATGCTGGCTTATAATTGCTTGGTCTATGGGCGAAATGCCACTGAAATCAAAAGATTCAAAGTAGTTCGTAACAAAGACACAGCCGTAGCTTTATCGATTTTTATTAAGGCAAATTTTTAAGTAGCAATAACAGTAGTATTTTCTTCGGGAGACAACATGGCTTCGGTAAATAAGGTCATCATCGTAGGTAACGTAGGGCGCGATCCAGAAACGCGTTATATGCCAAGTGGCGACGCAGTTACTAATATTTCAGTAGCAACTTCAGATCGCTACAAAGATAAGCAAACAGGTGAAATGAAAGAAACCACGGAATGGCATCGCGTTGCATTCTTTGGAAAGCTTGCAGAGATTGCAGGGCAGTATCTTAAAAAAGGTTCACAGGTTTACGTGGAAGGTCGTTTACGTACGCGTAAATGGACAGATGCAAGTGGTCAAGAAAAATACTCCACCGAAATCGTTGCTGAAACTATGCAAATGCTTGGTGGTAAGCCAGTTGGTGGTGGCGATAGCGGTGAGAGCTATAGCCGTTCTAAGTCTGCTGAGCAGCCAGCTTCAGCCGCCTCTAATGCCGCATCATTAGGCGCGATGGATGACGATATTCCGTTTTAAGCGCTAACTACTCAGTCATCAAGTGATTGGTGGCTAATAAGAAAAGCCCCTCTAGAAATTTCTGAGGGGCTTTTTATTTATTGCCGAGCATGGCGAATATTATCTGGCCAAGGTGAGTTGTGATCGGTTCTAAATGGATTGATATCTAGACCGCCGCGACGTGTGTAGCGTGCGTACACAGATAGTTTTTCTGGTTTACATTGCCGTTTGATATCCGTAAAGATTGTTTCTACGCAGTGCTCATGAAATTCCCCTAATTGTCTAAAGCCAATGAGGTAGCGCAATAAACCTTCTTCAAGAATGGGCCGACCTTGATATCGAATTTGGACGCTAGCCCAATCCGGCTGGCCAGTTACAGGACAGTTAGACTTCAGCAAATGGGAAACTAGGCATTGTTCGATTGGGCCGAATGATTCATTAACGCCCAATAAGCTAGGGTCTGCTGGCTTGGATGGGTCTACTTCAATATCCAGTCTATCCAACAGGACGCCACCCATTTCTTGAATTCCTCTTTTAGCTACAGCTTCAGCTGCTTGAATGCGTGTCGTGATCTTGCTTCCTGCGACAGCTGAAATATCTTTGATGAGTAATTCACGAATCTCGCTTTCATCTTCAAAGCGCGCATTGTTTAGGCTATTGAGATAAAGCTTGAACGATTTAGACTCAATCATATTGGGCGAATCAGCTGGAATTTGAAATTCAGCGAGGGCGATCTGAGGCTTCCCTTTTTTATTGAGCCAACTGAGTTCAAAGGCATTCCAAATATCAACGCCAACAAATGGCAGGGCTTGACCCTCTTTTAAGCCAAGTTTGGTGCGATTCTCTGTTCTTGGAATGGGAAATAGCAAGCTTGGGTCATATTGACTTGGATATTGGGTTGTTTGCCCAAGAGAGAGTGTCGCCATAATTACTTTTGGTTTTTTGGCTGATTAGAGACGCCAGATACTACATGCCCTGTCGGCGCAACAGATGCAGCGGATTGGCAATGACCCGTCTGATCGTCAAAGAAAAAGTCTGGCTCAAATTCTCGAAGAAATTCACTCTTGGATAGGCCGCCCAGAAACATCGCTTCATCCACATCAATGCCCCAGGCCATTAGCGTGCGGATGGCGCGCTCATGCGCAGGCGCTGAACGAGCGGTTACCAAGGCGGTGCGAATGCGCATGCCATTTTCACTAGTCGAGCGTTGCAGTCTGTGTAATGCTTCTAACAATGGCTTGAATGGACCAGGGGGCAAGGGGATATCCACCTTTTTACTCTCGTGATCGACAAAGGCTTCAAGACCTTTCTTCTGGAAAACTTGTTCCGCTTCATCTGAAAACAGTACTGCATCTCCGTCGAATGCAATCCGTATTTCATTAGGATGTGACTCGGCAATTTTGCTGGATTCTGGGAATACTCGCGCCGCTGGAAACCCAGCATCGATGGTGGCTCTTACATCATCTTCATTTGCTGATAAGAAGAGGTTTGCGTGCAAAGAGCGTAGGTAATGGTATGGCGGGCGCCCTCTGGTAAAGACACCGCGCTCTAGATGAAGGCCGTGATGTTCTGCAGAGCGGAATACTCGTAAGCCGCTGACTGGATCATTGCGCGAGAGAATCACAACCTCAACCCGTTGCTCCCCCGCTTCATTAAAGGCGAGGAGTTTTTTGACAAGCGGGAAAGCCACGCCAGTTTGTGCTGCTGTAGCTAGGCGCTCAAGCTGAAGTTTCATATAGGCGCTGTCATCGGTAGATTCGAAGATTCGATTTTCTTCTTCGAAATCAAACAAGGCGCGCGATGAAATCGCGACAACAAGTTTTCCGGTCAGCGTGTACGACATAGTTATTTCAAGAATAAGCGATAAGCAGGATTATTGCTCTCATCCCAATGTGGATAGCCTAGAGTTGCCAAGAATTTCTGGAATTTCTTCTGCTCATTTTTTGGAACCTGAATACCCACCAAAATGCGACCATAGTCTGCGCCGTGATTGCGGTAGTGAAAGAGGCTAATATTCCAGTTCGGTGCCATGCTAGTTAAAAATTTCATGAGTGCACCTGGACGCTCAGGGAATTCAAAGCGATAAAGCAGCTCATCTTTAGCAAGTGCTGAATGACCCCCCACCATATGGCGTAAATGAGATTTTGCTAATTCGTCATGGGTGAGATCGATGGTCGCGAATTTCGCTTTACGGAAATGCTTTGCGATTGCATCGCTATCACCCGCTTTTTGAGTGCTGATGCCCACAAAAATATGTGCCTCTTTTTGATCGCCAATACGATAGTTAAATTCAGTAACATTGCGCTTGCCGAGCAATTCGCAGAAACGCTTAAATGATCCGCGCTCTTCTGGAATGGTCACTGCAAATACTGCCTCACGGAATTCGCCTACATCAGCGCGCTCGGCAACAAAGCGCAGGCGACTAAAGTTCATATTGGCGCCACAAGCTACCGCTACAAGTGTTTTTTTCCTGATCCGTTTTTTCTCGACATACTTCTTCATGCCGGCTATAGCTAAGGCGCCTGCGGGCTCAAGGATGCTACGGGTATCGGTAAAGACATCATTGATCGCTGCACAGATTTCATCGGTATCAACCGTAACGATTTCATCGACTACTTTTTTACAAATGCGGAAAGTTTCCTTACCTACCAATTTGACAGCAGTGCCATCCGAAAATAATCCAACATCTTTCATCTCAATGCGTTTGTTTGCTTTGAGTGATTGATTCATTGCATCGGAGTCGGATGCTTGAACGCCGATTACTTTTGTTTTTGGGCTGACAGCTTTAACGTATTCGCCAATACCGGCAATCAATCCGCCACCACCGATAGCAACAAATACAGCATCAATAGGATCTGTATATTGAGCAAAAATTTCTTGAGCGATGGTGCCCTGACCAGCAATAACATCCGGGTCATCAAAGGGATGAACAAAGGTTAATCCCCGTTTTTTTGCTACAACTTCTGAATACTGAAAGGCATCGCTGTAGGATTCTCCATGCAAAATGATTTCTACCCAAGATCCACCTCTAGCTTTGACGGCATCAATTTTGACGCTTGGAGTGGTAACTGGCATCACAATGACGGCCTTGCACTTCATTTTTGCTGCCGCCAAGGCAACACCTTGGGCGTGATTGCCTGCTGAGGCGGCGATAACCCCCCTTTTTAGGGCTTCTGGCGTCAAATGCGCCATTTTGTTGTAGGCGCCTCGAAGCTTGAATGAGAAAACCGGCTGGTTATCCTCTCTTTTTAGCAAGACTTGGTTACCCAAACGTTTGCTTAATTCTGGAGCGACCTGAAGCTCAGTTTCTCTTGCTACGTCATAGACGCGAGCCGATAAAATTTTCTTTAAGTAATTTGTTGCCATCTGATGAGCGTACCACGGATAGGCTCTAAGCCCTTAGTTTTGCAAGGGTTTATGTCCTTTTGAGCAACTTTCTTGGATTCCTGACAGTATCTGGATAGCTCAATTAAAATGCATATTTATCAAATATGTCGATATGAACGCACCATTGGCTTTGAACCAGTTGCAGGATTTTGAGGCGAGCTCTCCCCGGCTTCGCGAAATCCCCTACAACTACACCTCCTTTTCTGATCGTGAGATTGTGATTCGTCTATTGGGCGAGGAGTCATGGCGCGTCTTGAATGATTTGCGTGGCGTTCGTAGAACTGGCCGTTCGGCTCGCATGTTGTTTGAAATTCTTGGTGATATTTGGGTGGTGCAACGCAACCCCTTCTTGCAGGATGACTTGCTAGATAACCCCAATCGCCGTCAACAGTTAATCGACGCTTTGTGGCATCGCTTGGGCGAGGTTAAGAAGCGCAACAATGGTGACTCTGCTGGGCAAGTAGAAGTTTTATTGAATGCCGCTTATCGCGCAATTGAAAATTTTGAGAACGGCTTTAAAGAAGTTGAGCAAATTCGTAAGCGTGCCCGAAAAGAATTGGGCCGTCACACTGCTAGTGACAATATTTGTTTTGATGGCGTCTCTCGCGCCGCACACGTAACTGATGCGACAGATTGGCGGGTCGAGTTTCCTTTAGTGGTTCTCAAGCCTGACTATGAATCCGAGATTCCTGGTTTAGTAAAAGCCTGCGTGGACTTAGGTTTGACGATCATTCCGCGTGGAGGCGGGACTGGCTACACGGGCGGCGCCATTCCTTTGTATGCGATGTCTGCAGTAATCAATACTGAGAAGCTACAACAAATTGATGGCGTAAAAGGTAAACGTTTGCCAGGTGTTGAGCGCGAGGTTTCAACTATCTTTACAGGCGCTGGAGTTGTAACGCGTCGCGTATCTGATGCTGCTGAGCAGGGGGGTCTTGTGTTTGCAGTCGATCCTACTTCAGCAGATGCAAGTTGTATTGGCGGCAATATCGCCATGAACGCAGGTGGAAAAAAAGCTGTTCTGTGGGGAACTGCTCTAGATAACCTAGCTAGTTGGCGCATGGTTGATCCACAAGGCAACTGGCTTGATGTGGAGCGCCTTGAACATAATCTTGGCAAGATTCATGATGTCGAGAAAGTTCGCTTTCAACTGACTTGGTCGGATGGCAATAGTGAGCCCGGCCAACGCATTTTGAAGGCTGAGATATTAGAGGTAGAAGGTAAACGATTCCGCAAAGAAGGTCTTGGTAAAGACGTTACCGATAAGTTTTTAGCTGGCTTACCTGGTGTGCAAAAAGAGGGTTGCGATGGTTTGATTACAAGCGCAACTTGGGTATTGCATCGCATGCCCAAATACATGCGTACTGTTTGCCTAGAGTTTTTTGGCCAGGCTCGTGAAGCGATCCCAAGTATTGTTGAAATTAAGGCCTACCTTGAGACATTAAGCAAACAAGGCGGCCCGATATTGGCTGGCCTTGAGCATTTGGACGATCGCTATTTACGCGCGGTCGGGTATTCAACAAAGTCCAAGCGCAATAGCTTGCCAAAGATGGTCTTGATTGGCGATATCGCCGGTGATGATGAAGAGGCAGTTGCAGCTGCCACCAGTGAAGTGGTGCGCATGGCTAACTTGCGAGTTGGCGAAGGTTTTGTGGCAGTCAGTGCAGATGCACGTAAGAAGTTTTGGTTGGATCGCGCTCGTACAGCAGCGATTGCTCGCCACACCAATGCATTCAAAATCAATGAAGACGTAGTGATTCCGTTGCCACGAATGGGCGAATACACCGATGGCATTGATCGAATCAATATTGAACTTTCTCTAAAAAATAAGCTTCAGGTATTAGATGGCCTCGAATCTTTCCTAAAGAAGAGTGCATTGCCATTAGGAAAGAATGAAGAAGATTATGAGATCCCCACAGCCGAGATTCTGGGCGACCGTGTTCAGCAGGCTCTAGAGTTAATTGCAAAAGTGCGTTTGCGCTGGTCTGAATGGCTGACGCAAATGGATGCTTATTTCCCGCAGTTGCAAAACTACAGTCTGCGTGCCTCTTGGAAAGATGAAGTGCGCTCAGAGTTGCGCATCATCTTTGGCGGTTTAGCTTTTGAGCCGATTTTGAATGAACTAGAAGCTATTCATAAAAATATTTTGCGCAAGAGGGTGTTTGTCGCTTTGCATATGCATGCGGGCGACGGTAATGTGCACACGAATATCCCAGTGAACTCCGATGACTACGAGATGTTGCAAGATGCGCATCGTGCTGTAGATCGCATCATGAAGTTGGCTAGATCCTTAGATGGAGTGATCTCTGGCGAGCATGGAATTGGTATTACCAAGTTAGAGTATCTAACAGAGGCAGAACTCAAAGATTTCCGCAGTTACAAGAACCGCGTGGATCCAGAGGGACGCTTTAATAAAGGCAAACTCATGCCACATGCTGACTTGAGTATGGCCTATACCCCTAGCTTTGGTTTGATGGGGCATGAGTCCATCATCATGCAGCAGAGTGATATTGGTGCAATTGCTGATAGCGTTAAAGATTGTTTGCGCTGTGGAAAGTGCAAACCAGTTTGCTCAACACATGTGCCACGCGCTAACTTGCTCTACAGCCCACGTGACAAAATTTTAGCCACTTCATTATTGATTGAAGCTTTCCTATACGAAGAGCAAACACGTCGTGGCGTTTCGATTCGACATTGGGAAATGTTCGATGATGTTGCTGCGCACTGTACCGTGTGCCATAAGTGCTTAACTCCTTGCCCCGTCAAGATTGATTTCGGTGATGTCACCATGAATATGCGTAACTTGTTACGCAAAATGGGGCAGCAACGTTTTAATTCTGGGACAGCTGCTTCGATGTTCTTCTTGAATGCGACAAGTCCAGACACTATTCATCTTGCCCGCAAGACCATGATTGGCTGGGGCTACAAATTGCAACGTTTTGGTAATGATGTATTGCGTAAGTTTGCTAAACAGCAAACCGCACATCCACCAGCCACGGTTGGCAAGCCAAGCGTCAAAGAGCAAGTCATCTTTTTTGTAAATAAAAAGATGCCAGGTAATTTACCTAAGAAAACTGCGCGTGCTTTATTAGATATCGAAGATGCGAACTATGTGCCCATCATTCGTGATCCTAAGATGACATCTGCCGATAGCGAGGCGGTATTCTATTTCCCAGGCTGTGGTTCTGAGCGCCTGTTTTCTCAAGTTGGCTTAGCAACCCAAGCCATGCTTTGGAATGTCGGTGTGCAAACCGTTTTACCTCCAGGATATCTCTGTTGTGGTTATCCACAACGCGGCAATGGCGACTTTGATAAAGCTGAGAAGATGATTACTGACAATCGCGTGCTGTTTCATCGCGTTGCCAATACACTGAATTACCTCGATATCAAAACTGTCGTGGTTTCTTGTGGAACTTGTTATGACCAGTTAGCGGGTTATCAGTTTGAACAGATCTTCCCAGGCTGCCGCATTATTGATATTCATGAGTATTTGATGGAAAAGGGCGTCAAGCTTTCTGGTGTCACTGGTATCAAGTATATGTATCACGATCCATGTCACTCTCCTATGAAACTGCAAGATCCTTTAAAGACGGTTAATGAACTAATTCAGTTAGAAGACGGTAAGGCGATTGCGAAAAACGATCGTTGTTGTGGCGAGTCTGGAACATTGGCGGTTACTCGTCCAGATATCTCTACCCAAGTTCGCTTCCGTAAACAAGCTGAAATGGAAAAGGGCGCAAACGATTTGCGCAAAGGTAATTTCACGGGTGATGTGAAAGTTCTGACCAGCTGCCCATCTTGTTTGCAAGGCCTATCTCGATTTGATGCTGATAGTGGTACCACTGCGGATTACATCGTGGTGGAGATGGCGCAAAAATTACTTGGCGACAATTGGATGCAAGATTATGTTGCTAAAGCCAACCAGGGCGGTATTGAAAGGGTATTGGTTTAATGATTCCAAACAATGTGGTAGTACATCAACAATCCAAAGTGTTGGAGCTTGCTTATGAAGATGGCCAAACCTATCGCTTGCCATTTGAGCTGCTGAGAGTGGTTTCTCCATCAGCCGAAGTGCAGGGTCATGGTCCTGGTCAGGAAACTTTGCAAACAGGCAAGCGTGATGTGCTGATTTCTAGTCTTGAGCCTGTTGGCCACTATGCCTTAAAGCCAACCTTTTCTGATGGACATGATTCTGGTTTGTACTCTTGGGAGTATCTGCGGTTTTTATGTGAGAACCAAGATCAAATATGGAAAGAGCATTTGGATAAGTTAGCCGCCGCTGGGCTTGATCGCGACACCCCAATGGCGACAACGGGTCATTCACATGGCCATTCTTGTGGAAGTCACTAATGAGTAAAACCCACTTTGGTTACCAAAGCGTTGATGAGGCAGAAAAAGCTGGCAAGGTAGCTGAGGTATTTCACTCGGTTGCTAGTAAATATGACGTCATGAATGACTTAATGTCATTCGGCTTGCATCGGGTCTGGAAAAAAATTACGATCGCCCGTGCTAACGTGCGCCCTGGTCAGAAGATATTAGATATCGCTGGCGGTACGGGCGACCTTGCTGCTGCATTTGCAAAAGCAACCGAATGGGGCCGTAATCCTGATGCTCAAGTTTGGTTGAGTGATATCAATGCATCGATGCTCGGTGTTGGTCGCGATCGTTTATTGGATCGTGGCATTGCGATACCTTGCGTGCAATTTGATGCCGAGAAAATTCCTTTTCCGAAGAACTATTTTGACGTAGTGACTGTGGCATTCGGCCTGCGCAATATGACCCATAAGGAAGTTGCTCTTAGCGAGATGTGCCGCGTGATTAAGCCGGGTGGACGTGTTTTGGTATTGGAATTTTCAAAGCCAGATGCGTTTTTACAACCTGTGTATGACGCTTACTCATTTAAGGTTCTGCCTTGGTTGGGTGAAAAAATTGCGCAAGACTCAGAAAGCTATCGCTACCTGGCTGAATCGATTCGTATGCATCCGGATGCAGATACCCTTAAGCAAATGATGTTAGACGCCAGTTTTGATGAGGTAGAAACCCATAGAATGTCTGGGGGTATCGTCGCCTTACATATTGGTATTAAATACTAATAGTTGTGTATTTTCAGTAAGAAAGATACCAGTAGTCGATTAAAGGGGTAATCAAAATGAATCAACATTTTTTTAAAGCCGCATTAGTGAGTATCGCTTTGATTGTTGCAAGCGTTGGACATGTCGAGGCTGCTCGCCTTGGCGGAGGAAAAAATTTGGGCCGCGCCCCTAGTGCGCCAATTCAAAAACAAGCCACTCCCGCACAGAAACCTGCGCAACAGGCTCAGCCAACAGCTCCGGCACCAGCTGCTGCTCCACAAGCACCTGCACCAAGTCGTTTTGGTGGCATGGGTGGAATTTTGGGTGGATTAGCCGCAGGTCTTGGTATTGGCTACCTCTTATCGCACTTTGGTTTAGGTGAGGCAGCATCTTCATTGGTTACAGGCTTATTAATTGCGATGTTGGCTGGCTTTGTAATCATGTTCTTGATCCGTAGATTGTTGCCAGTAATGTCGCCGTCTGGAGTGCAACGCGCAAACCTTGGACAGCCTCCAAGACAGGAGCCTGCATTTATTCCAGCAGCTAACGCATTTGCAGATGTTGATACTGATCCTGAAACATTCAAATCAACTTTGCCGCCTGGCTTTGATGAGCGTACTTTTTTAGAAAACTCCAAACAATTTTTTGTGGCTTTACAAAAGGCTTGGGATCAAGGAGATTTGCAATCCTTACAAGAATTCACAACTCCAGAGATGTTCGCAAGAATTTCACAGGATCTTGCGGGACGCGTGGACTCTACTAATCAGACTGATGTCATTACGATTAATGCGCGTTTGCTGGGGATTGAAACCAATGAGACGCATTACTTCTGTAGCGTTCAGTTTAGCGGGGTCATTAATGAGCAGCCGGGGGCCCCGGCAAATGACTTCTCAGAAATTTGGAATTTAAGTAAGCCATTAGAGGGACCTGGAGGCTGGGTACTAGCGGGTATCTCTCAGTTGGTTTAAGCTTGAGGTACTTTCCGACGGAAAACCCGCACTAGTGCGGGTTTTTTACACTAATGAATACGCCAACTTCTTCCACACATACGATTGCCACTACAGCAGCTTGCCGTGGTATCAACCATGTTTTAGAAAGCGAATCTTGGGCCTGTACAGAATTATCGAAGCACGCAGAGAAAACAATCCTGCTGCAATTGCCTTTTGGGCAACTTGGCTTTTGTATTAGTAATGTTGGTCGTCTTGAGGCTTTAAAGGTAGTTGAGAATCCAAGCTTGGCTTTAGAGCTATCGGCTAGTGCTTTCGGGGATTTAGTTTCTAGTCCTAGAAATTTAAAAGAGCAGGCATTTAAAGCTGTCAAAATTACTGGTGATGCGGATTTGGCCCAGTTGATTGGTCGATTGGCTGGCCAATTGCGCTGGGAGTATGAAGAGGATTTGGCTCGCCTCCTAGGCGATGCTCCTGCTCATTTTGCGGTTCAAAAGGGAAAGAAGTTTATTTCGGCTACTAAGTCAGCTGCTGGGGATTTGCTGGACAATTTAGTCGAATATGTCAGTGAAGAGAGAAAAGTGCTTTTGAATATGCGTGACTTTATGGCTCATAAATCCGAGTTAAGTGATTTACGCGAATCTGTTGATCGTTTGGAAAAACGTATTCAGCATTTAGGGCAAAAGGGTAAATAAATCGTGCGCCGAATTGCTCGTCTCTCATTCATTTTCTTTACTGCTTGGCGTTATGGTTTATTGCCATTGCTGCGTGATGTTCTAAAGCCAGGTATTGGGCGTGGTTGCTTGACGGTAGTTTGCTGGACCTCACCAGGAACTGGTCTGCCAAGGGGTGAGCGTATTCGCTTGACGCTTGAGGCGCTTGGCCCGATTTTTGTGAAGTTTGGTCAAGTACTCTCTACTCGTCGCGATTTATTGCCTGAAGACATTGCTAATGAGTTAGCAAAGCTACAAGATCAAGTACCCCCATTTTCAAATGCGGAATCTAGACGCTTAATAGAGGCAGCCTTAGGACAGTCGATTGATGAAACATTTATTAGTTTTGATGCTAGCCCAGTAGCTAGCGCCTCTGTTGCTCAAGTTCATTTGGGTGTTTTGCGAGGAACAGAAAAACATCCTGAGTGGCAGGGCCTGCCAGTTGCTGTGAAAGTGCTTCGCCCTGGAATATTGCCAGTGATCGAAGGTGATCTTGCCTTGATGTATGACTTGGCAAAAATCATTGAAAAGAGTTCTGAAGATGGCCGTCGTTTAAAGCCTCGTGAAAACGTAGCTGAGTTTGATACTTATTTGCACGATGAGCTTGATCTCATGCGTGAGGCAGCCAACGCTAGCCAGTTACGTAGATATTTTGTCGACTCTACAAAGCTGATGATTCCAGAAATGTACTGGGATTTATGTCATACAAATGTCATTGTGATGGAGAAGATGGATGGCATTTCGATAGGGCGAACTGCAGAGTTACGTGCGGCTGGTGTCGACTTCAAGAAATTAGCAGCAGATGGCGTAGAGATCTTTTTTACACAAGTATTTGAATATGGTTTTTTCCACGCAGATATGCATCCTGGAAACATCATGATCAGTCTAGAGCCAGAGACTTTCGGTCGTTTTATCTCTTTGGATTTTGGAATAGTTGGAGCGCTTAGCGAGTCAGATAAAAATTACTTAGCGTTGAATTTCTTGGCATTCTTTAATCGCGATTACCGTAGAGTGGCGGAGCTGCATATTGAATCAGGTTGGGTGCCTGCCAATACGCGCGTTGAAGAGTTAGAGGGTGCAGTGCGTTCAGTGTGCGAACCCTATTTTGATCGCCCTCTCAAAGAAATTTCTTTAGGCATAGTGTTGATGCGCTTGTTCCAGACATCACGTCGTTTTAAAGTAGAGATTCAGCCGCAGTTAACTTTGTTGCAAAAAACTTTGTTGAATGTCGAAGGTCTTGCTCGACAGTTAGATCCCGATCTGGATTTATGGAAAACTGCCAAGCCAATCCTCGAAAAATGGGTGAGTAAGCAATTGGGTTGGCGTGGGTTAATTGATGGCTTAAAAGAAGAGGCGCCTATTTGGGCCAAAATTTTGCCAACTTTACCCCGCTTAATTGCTGATAGCTTGACTCAAAACCGACGCCCAATAAAAGATCAAAATGCTGAATTAGAGGTTTTAAAGGCGCTTTTGCTCCAAGAAAGGCGTACACATCGCCTGCTGGCAGGTTTCTTGCTATTTGCCGGCGGATTCTTAGCTGGAATACTGATCATTACCCTGGGCATTTATTAGCCTCTCGCTGATTGGGCTCTAACCCGCTAAAATAGCGGGTTAGGCAAAACACCATGAAAAAATACTTTATCGCTGGCATTCTTGTATGGGCTCCCATGGCGGTCACCATTTGGGTGATTACTTGGGGACTTGGCTTGCTTGATGGCGTTTTTGGCTCTGTCATGCAGGCCATTATTGCGATCTTCCCGCATCAGTTTGCTGCAGATTTACAGCATTTCAGAGAGTTACCTGGTGTAGGCATTTTGATTGTGGTTGCAGTGATTGTGTTGACTGGTGTTCTCGCGATTAGTTTTGCAGGACAGTGGTGGATTAAGGTTTGGGATAAGTTTGTAAATCGCATTCCAGTTGTGCGTTCAATTTACTCCAGCGTACAGCAGGTATCCTCAACATTATTTTCTGGTAGCGGTCAGGCTTTTAGTAAGGCTTTGTTAATTCGCTACCCACATGCTGACTCTTGGGTAATTGCATTCCAAACAGGAACTCCTGCTAAAGAGGTTACTAGCAAATTGGGTGATGGTTACGTAAATGTATTTCTACCAACTACACCAAATCCAACTTCTGGTTTTTTCATGATCGTGCCACGTTCGCAAACGATCGAACTAGAGATGAGCGTAGAGGAAGCATTGAAACATATTGTTTCAATGGGTTCGGTTCCCCCAAATAATTCCAGTGGATTAACTTCTCAAGAGTTACCACACCATTTTTGATTTATAGGAAATTGTTATGTCAATGCGTAGCCATAATTGCGGCCAGGTAACAGATGTACTGATCGGCCAAGAGGTCATTCTCTCAGGTTGGGTCAATCGCCGTCGTGACCATGGAGGCGTGATCTTTATTGACTTGCGTGACCGTGAAGGTTTTGTTCAAGTAGTTTGTGACCCAGATCGCCCAGAAATGTTTGCGCTCGCAGAGCAGGTGCGCAATGAGTATTGCATTCAAATTAAAGGCCTTGTGCGCGCACGTCCCGCAGGTACAGAAAACAATGACCTAGCAACAGGTAAGGTTGAAGTGCTCTGCCATAGCTTAGTGATTCTGAATGCTTCAGTAACACCACCGTTTCAAATTGATGATGAGAACTTATCTGAGACCACACGTTTAACACATCGCGTATTGGACTTGCGTCGTCCGCAAATGCAAAAGAACTTGCGTTTACGTTACAACGTTGCAATGGAGTGTCGTCGTTATTTAGATGACGCTGGCTTTATCGATATTGAAACCCCGATGTTGACTAAGAGTACGCCAGAAGGTGCACGTGACTATTTAGTGCCATCACGTGTACATGACGGTCAGTTCTTTGCGCTGCCACAATCACCCCAGTTGTTTAAGCAGTTGTTGATGGTGGCGGGCTTTGATCGTTACTACCAAATTACCAAGTGCTTCCGCGATGAAGATTTGCGCGCAGATCGTCAGCCTGAATTTACTCAGATAGACTGTGAAACCGCTTTCTTAAGCGAATTAGAAATTCGAGATTTGTTTGAAAACATGATTCGCCATATTTTCAAAAAGACCATGAATGTTGAATTACCAAACCCATTCCCAACGATGCCGTATTCAGAGGGTATGGCGCGTTTTGGTTCCGACAAGCCTGACCTTCGTGTGAACTTTGAGTTCACCGAGTTAACAGATTTGATGAAAGATGTTGATTTCAAGGTGTTTTCAGGCGCTGCAAATCAGGTTGGTGGGCGCGTAGTGGGTTTATGCGTACCTGGCGGCGCTGAAATTAGTCGTAGTGAAATTGATGACTACACACAGTTTGTTAGCATTTATGGCGCCAAAGGTTTGGCTTGGATTAAGGTGAATTCAGTTGCGGAAGGTCGCAATGGTTTGCAATCACCTATTGTCAAGAATTTACATGACGCGGCGATTGAAGGTATTTTGAAGCGCACTGGCGCAAAAGATGGCGACATTATCTTCTTTGGTGCTGATAAAGAAAAGATTGTGAACGACGCTATTGGTAATTTGCGTCTACGCATTGGTCATTCCGCTTGGGGTAAAGAGCATGGCCTCTTTACAGAAGGTTGGAAGCCTTTATGGGTTGTTGACTTCCCTATGTTCGACTATGACGAGGGCGAAGCACGCTGGGTAGCTTGTCACCATCCATTTACCAGTCCTAAGGATGAGCACATGCAGTATCTAGAAACCGATCCTGGCAAGTGTTTGGCTAAAGCGTATGACATGGTTTTGAATGGCAGTGAGATTGGTGGCGGCTCTGTGCGTATTCATCAAGAGGCAGTTCAGAGCCAAGTATTCCGTGCGCTAAAGATTGGTGCCGAAGAAGCGCAAGCAAAGTTTGGCTTCTTGTTAGATGCTTTGCAGTATGGCGCACCTCCACATGGTGGTATTGCATTTGGTTTGGATCGCATTGTTACGATGATGACTGGTGCTGAGTCAATTCGCGATGTGATCGCTTTCCCTAAAACACAGCGCGCGCAATGTTTATTAACTCAGGCTCCAAGCCCAGTAGATGAGCGTCAGTTGCGTGAATTACATATTCGCTTGCGTCAAGCTACGCCTGCAGCATAAGCTACTTAAATCAACCAGTAGTATCTATCTTGAAAATCCCTATTTCGGTTTTAGTTGTTATCTACAAATCGAATAGGGATGTTTTATTGATAGAACGTGCTGATCGTCAAGGGTTCTGGCAGTCTGTCACTGGCAGCCTAGATGCGCCAAATGAAGATTTGGCTTTAGCAGCAAGCAGAGAGGTGTTGGAAGAGACGGGTATTGCCGTTGATCAATTGCCAGCTGGATCTCTGCGCGATATGCATCACCGTATTGAATACGAAATCTATCCTGAGTGGCGCTTTCGTTATGCCCCTGGTGTTACCCGCAATACTGAACATTGGTTTTCACTTGAAGTGCCCGATGGGATTCAGATTCGGTTAGCGCCACGGGAGCATGTTGCCTACGAATGGTTGCCATTTGAAGAAGCTGCAAAGAAATGCTTTTCTCGTAGCAATGGCGAAGCCATTATGAGCTTATTCTCAGCAAAGTGAAGCGGAAGCGAATAAGATAGGACGATGAGACATTCATCGGGTCAACATCGGTCTAGCGGCGAGTTAAATACGTCTCAGCGTGGTGATTGGCGCGTTATTCGCGATCTTCTCCCTTATTTACTGGAATATCGCTTTAGAGTCATTTTGGCTCTAAGCTGTTTAGTCGCTGCGAAGTTCGCCAATTTAGGCATTCCAATTTTGATGAAAGAGTTAATTGACTCTTTGGATATTAAGGCGAACTCCCCTCAAGCAATATTAGTTGTTCCTGTTGGCATCATTGTTGCTTATGGCTTATTAAGAATCTCAGCCTCTTTATTTGCCGAGCTACGTGAAGCCTTATTTGCTCGCGTCACTCAAAATGCGGTACGCAAGGTAGCGCTTCAGGTTTTTGAGCATTTACATTCACTTGCTCTTAGCTTTCATTTAGCTCGTCAAACGGGTGGTGTGAGTCGAGATATTGAGCGCGGTACTCGAGGCATTCAGTCACTGATTTCATATTCGCTCTACAGTATTTTGCCGACCTTAATTGAGTTCTGCTTAGTGCTTGGCTACTTCGCATACTCATACGACATCTGGTTTGCAGCAATCACTCTTGTAGCTTTAGTTTTGTACATTGCATTCACGATTGTGGTGACCGAGTGGCGTACACACTATCGTCGCGCTATGAATGAAATGGACTCAAAAGCCAATCAAAAGGCAATTGACTCCTTATTGAACTTCGAGACTGTTAAATATTTTGGTAATGAAGCTTTTGAGACTGCCAGATACGATGACAATCTTTTACGTTATCAAGTTGCAGCCATTAAATCCCAGAAAACTTTAGCTTTCCTCAATTTAGGTCAGCAGATCATTATTGCGATTGGTTTGATGTTGATTTTGTGGCGCGCCACGCTTGGAGTCGTAAATGGATCGATGACGCTGGGCGACCTGGTATTGGTCAATACCTTAATGATTCAGTTGTATATCCCTTTAAATTTTCTGGGGGTCATCTATCGCGAAATTAAGCAATCCCTCACAGATATGGATCGTATGTTTTCTTTGCTCAACACAGAAAAAGAAATTGCGGACTCTCCCAATGCGCATCCCTTGCATATTGACAACCCGAGTCGCGGTCCCGATGTGCGTTTTGAGAATGTCTCTTTCTATTATGAAAGTAAGCGAGAAATTCTTCACAACGTTAGTTTTAATATTCCAGCAGGTACAACGACCGCGGTTGTGGGTCAGAGTGGCGCCGGCAAGAGTACTTTGGCACGATTGTTATTCCGCTTTTACGATGTGCAGTCAGGAAAAATCATCATTGATGGTCAAAACATTCAAGATGTGACGCAGTTAAGTTTGCGTAAAGCTATCGGCATCGTTCCACAAGACACCGTCTTGTTTAATGACACCATCGGTTACAACATCGCATACGGTGACCCTTCTGCGAGTTTTGAAGAAGTGCAGGAAGCCGCTAGAGCTGCTCAAATAGATGGCTTTATTAAGCACTTGCCGGATGCTTATCAAACTCAGGTGGGTGAACGGGGCTTAAAGTTATCAGGTGGGGAGAAGCAACGCGTTGCTATTGCAAGAACGCTATTAAAAAAACCAGCAATGCTGATTTTTGATGAAGCTACATCTGCCTTGGACTCCAAAACAGAGCGTGCATTTCAGGAAGAATTATTCAATTTGGCAAAAAATCGTACGACACTCATTATTGCGCATCGTCTTTCGACCATTATTCACGCCGATCAAATTTTGGTGATGGATCATGGGCGGATAGTAGAGCGGGGTACTCATCTAGAGCTATTGTCAGCCAAAGGCAAATATGCCGAGATGTGGCAAATGCAAGAGCGTGCAGGGCTTGATTAGAATAGACCAATGACGCAGCAACATTCCCAGCCAATACGTACCGAGACCATTCTCAAAAATGCCTTTGCTGCGGCGGTGGCAGTAGCAGATCCGCAAGTGATTGTTCCTCAATATTTAGCAAAGATATTTCCAGCGGGGCAAGAGCCTAAGGGGAGATGTTTAGTAGTGGGTGCTGGCAAGGCAAGCGCATCTATGGCAAGTGCTTTAGAAACGTACGCTAAAGAACATTGGCCTCAAGTCAAGATGGAAGGTGTTGTATTAACTCGCTATGGACATAGCTCACCCACTTCTGACATTCAAATCATTCAAGCGGGTCATCCGGTGCCAGACCAAGCAGGGATGAATGGTGCTAAAGCTATATTGGAACTAACACAAGCTCTCAAAGAGGGTGATGTATTAATTGCTTTGGTTTCTGGTGGTGGATCCAGTTTGTTAACGCTGCCAGTCGAAGGAATTTCTATCGATGATATGCGTAAGACCACCGAAGCATTGCTTCGTAGCGGTGCGCCTATTGAAGAGATGAATATTGTCCGCAAGCACTTATCTGCGATCTTAGGAGGAAATCTTGCGAGATGTGCAATTGCTCGTGGTGCACGAGTGGAGGCATTGTTGATTTCAGATGTTACTGGTGATTCGCCTGCGGATATTGCAAGTGGCCCTTGTGCAGCTGATTATTCAACTTATTTAGATGCACTTAATATTATTGAGTCCTATCGCTTGCAAGAACTGATTCCAGAATCAGTAATGAATCATCTGAAGCAAGGCTTGGCAGGTCAGAAACCTGAAACTCTAAAAGATGCTGATCTAGTGAGTGCAAGAGTATCTAATCATGTCATTGCAACCGCTTATAAGAGCCTAGAGGCCGCCGCAAATTTTGTCTATGCTCATGGGTATGAGTCTATTGTATTGGGCGATACGATTACGGGTGAAGCTCAGGAAGTGGGAGCGATGCAGGCACAGTTGGCACGCGAGTATTTGGCAAAGATGGATAAAGCAGATAAACCTCTTGCGCTAATTTCTGGTGGCGAATGTACCGTGACGATCCCTGCGGAGACTAAGGGTCGTGGTGGCCGTTGCAGTGAATACCTACTTTCACTGTTTGCCAATAGCGCTGATTTGCCTAAGATGGCTGCATTAGCAGCGGATACTGATGGCATTGATGGTAGTGAAAAGAATGCGGGCGCATGGTTTGATGGCGGTATTCGAGAGTCTGCTAAAGCGATGAATCTAGAGCCAAAAGAATATTTAGTCGCCCATGACTGCTATGGATTCTTTGCGCAATTGGGTGCTTTAGTGGAAACTGGCCCTACACTTACGAATGTCAATGATTTCCGCATCATCTTGCTTAATAAATAATTATGTCGAATTTAAATACGCTCTCAAGAATTGAAATGATCCAGCCAGATGACTGGCATTTACATATTCGTGATGGTGATGTGATGAAAGATGTCTTGGCTGACACTGCGCGTCAATTTGCGCGCGCAATTATCATGCCGAATTTAAAGCCACCAGTGACTACTGTAGAGTTAGCAAAAGCATACCAATCCAGAATTGAAGCCAACTTAAAGGCTTTAGGCATTACTAGCTTTACTCCACTGATGACCTTGTATCTCACCGATAACACCACTGCCGATGAGGTTCGCAAAGCAAAGGTCGAGGGTATTGCTGGTTTTAAGTTATATCCCGCTGGGGCTACAACAAATAGCGATGCTGGCGTTAGTGACATTAAGCGTTGTTATCAAGCGCTAGAGGCGATGCAAGCCGTTGGTATGCCATTGCTGGTGCATGGTGAAGTGACTAGTGCCGATATTGATATCTTTGATCGTGAAGCGGTATTTATTGACTCTGTGCTGGAGCCATTACGTAAAGATTTTCCTGAATTAAAGATTGTGTTTGAACATATCACTACTAAGCAAGCTGCTCACTACGTACGAGATGCTCACACTGGCGGTAAAAATATTATTACGGCAACGATTACGCCTCAGCATTTGTTGATGAATCGCAATGCTATTTTTGCTGGAGGTATTCGTCCTCATAACTACTGCCTGCCAGTATTAAAGCGTGAAGAGCATCGAGTTGCTTTAGTTGAAGCTGCTACTAGTGGAAATTCACGTTTCTTCTTGGGTACGGATAGCGCTCCTCATGCTAAGGGAGCGAAAGAGGCTGCTTGTGGTTGTGCGGGTTGCTATAGTGCCTTCAATGCATTAGGTTTGTATGCTGAAGCATTCGAGAGTGTTGGCAAGCTAGACAAATTAGAGGGTTTCGCCAGTTTCTTTGGTCCCGACTTTTATGCTTTGCCGCGCAACACAAAAAAAATTACATTGTCCAAACAGCCCCAAGCTATTCCAGCGGAATTGCCATTGGGTGACGCAACGATTGTTCCACTGCGTGCCAGTGAAACAATTGCTTGGTCATTGGTTTAATCGACACTTTTATTTTTATCAGCTAATTTGCTCTGACTGCGTTAGACTGCAGGCGCAGAGTCAATTAGGCAATCGCCGCCTCTTTGTTGAGGGGGAGGAAAGTCCGGACTCCATAGGGTAGGGTGATGGCTAATGGCCATCCACGGTGACGTGAGGAACAGGGCCACAGAGACGAGCGTATTTAGTTACGGTGAAACGCGGTAACCTCCACCTGGAGCAATCCCAAGTATGCAGACGATGAGGCGTCCCGCTGAGTCTGCGGGTAGGGAGCTTGAGCCGTCAGGTAACTGACGGCCTAGAGGAATGATTGCCCCTAAATGAAAATTTAGGCGACAGAATCCGGCTTATCGATTGACTCTGCACTTATTCTGCAATTACTTGAACGCTGTATGTCAGCTCAGCAGTTTTTGCCAGCATTGTTGTGGCAGAACAGTACTTTTCATGTGATAGTTTGACGGCGCGATCTACTTTTGCCGTATCCAAATCTTTGCCCCTGACCTTGAAGTGCAAGTTGATTTTGGTGAACACTTTTGGGTCCTCGGTCGCCCTTTCTGCCTGTAGGGTCACCTCACAGCCACTAACAGCCTGACGGGATCTTTGTAGGATCAATACGACATCAAAGGCTGAGCAGCCCCCGGCGCCAGCCAAAATGAGCTCCATTGGCCTTGGGGCTAGGTTTCTACCTCCTGCTTCAGGGGCACCATCCATGTTTACAAGGTGCCCGCTGCCAGTTTCTGCAGAAAAAGTCATGCCGCCATTACCCAACCAAGAAACTCGACATTCCATATTAGTGACTCCTAACTTACAAAATTAATCAATATTATCAATAGTTTATCAATTTTTAATGGGTTCATAGTTGTTGCAGGGCAACATAAAATTATTGATTTTGGTCAATTTTCTTGCATTGCAGTAAGTTCTTTGTGTAGAATGACCATATTGGTAGTCAGTCTTATACAAGACTGCGACTTACCTCCCAGTGTCTCCTCCACCCAAACATAGGTGGATTCCAACCCAGGACTAGTTCCTGGGTTTTTTTTGGGTTACAATTCAAGGCTTTACTGGATTGTCGAATAGTCAGCGGCAATCGTTGTACCAGTTAAATCGCTGAATCTGCGAGCTTGCAAACATAAGCAGGGCCAAAGTGGATGTTGTTTGATTGGAGTATTTTTTGACTATAACAATTTGAGAAATCATGAAAACTTTTTCCGCAAAATCCCATGAGGTAAAGCGTGAATGGTTCGTGATTGACGCAACGGACAAAGTCCTCGGTCGTGTCGCCAGTGAAGTGGCACACCGTCTACGCGGCAAGCACAAGCCTGAATTCACTCCACACGTTGACACTGGCGACTTTATCGTCGTGATCAATTCATCTAAGTTACGTGTTACAGGCACTAAAGGCTTGAACAAAATGTATTACCGTCACAGCGGATACCCAGGTGGTATTTCCGAGACGAACTTTGACAAGATGCAAGACCGTTTCCCAGGTCGCGCCTTGGAGAAGGCTGTGAAAGGTATGTTGCCAAAAGGCCCACTCGGCTACGCCATGATCAAGAAATTGAAAGTCTATGGCGACGCTAATCATCCGCATGCGGCTCAACAGCCAAAAGCGTTAGAGATTTAAGGAAACCAAATGGCTATTAATTACGGAAGTTGGAATTACGGTACAGGTCGCCGCAAGAGTTCTGTTGCGCGCGTTTTCATCAAGTCTGGCAAAGGCGAAATTACTGTTAACGGTAAGCCTATCGATGCTTATTTTGCTCGTGAAACATCACGCATGATTGCTCGTCAGCCTTTGGCTCTCACATCTCACCTCACTACCTTTGATATCAAAGTAAACGTATCTGGTGGTGGCGAGACAGGCCAAGCTGGTGCGGTACGTCACGGCGTAACACGTGCTTTGATCGATTATGACAATGCGTTGAAGCCTACTCTGTCTAAGGCAGGTTTGGTTACTCGCGATGCTCGTGAAGTTGAGCGTAAAAAAGTTGGTCTGCATGGCGCGCGTCGTCGTAAGCAGTTCAGCAAGCGCTAATTTCTTTCGGTCGCTGTTGTTTTATCGAAAGGGTCGCGCAAGCGGCCCTTTTTGTTTCTACAATGAGGTATATAGAGTTTGAATACCATTTCTCGATTTGGGCATCTTGGGGAAAGACATGATTAAAGTTGGCATCGTTGGCGGTACTGGATACACCGGAGTGGAATTGTTGCGTTTATTGGCACAACATCCTGAGGTCAAGATCGTCGCTATTACTTCTCGCACAGAAGCTGGCATGCCAGTAGCTGAGATGTTCCCATCATTGCGTGGTCGCGTTGATCTGAAATTTACAACTCCAGATGAGGCCAAACTGAATGAATGCGATGTGGTTTTCTTTGCGACACCTCACGGTGTTGCAATGTCTCAAGCAAAAGAGTTGTTAGCAAATAATGTCAAGATTTTGGATCTTGCTGCTGACTTTCGTTTAAAGGATGTGAAAGAGTTTGCCAAGTGGTATGGCATGGAGCATAGCTGTCCAGAAATTTTGGCTGAAGCGGTATATGGCTTGGCGGAAATTAATCGCGAAGAAATTAAGAAGGCGCGTGTCGTCGGTTTGGCTGGATGCTATCCAACATCAGTGCAGCTAGGACTTGCACCATTGTTTTCACCAAAGTCGACGGGTGGAAAGCAGTTGATTGATGGCGAGCATATTATTTCGGATTCGAAGTCGGGCACTTCTGGTGCTGGACGTAAGGCCGAGATTGGTACTTTGTTGTCCGAGGCAAGTGATAACTTCAAAGCCTATGGTGTTAAAGGTCACCGCCATCTTCCTGAAATCGTACAAGGTTTAAAAGCGATTGCTGGTCATGATCAAATTGGCTTGACCTTTGTGCCACACCTCACGCCGATGGTGCGGGGAATTCATTCGACCTTATATGTACGTTTGACCGAGGCTGGTAAAGATGTGGATTATCAGAAGCTCTATGAGAACTTTTATAAGGATGAGCCTTTTGTGGATGTGATGCCTGCTGGCAGTCATCCTGAGACTCGTTCGGTACGGGGTAGCAATGGGATTCGGATTGCAATCCATCGTCCAGGCGGTGGCGATACATTAGTCATTTTGGTCGTGGAGGATAACCTAGTAAAAGGTGCTTCTGGACAGGGTGTGCAGTGCATGAATTTAATGTTTGGCTTGCCTGAAACCACAGGTCTTACCCAGATTGCTGTATCGCCTTAATGATCGTGGGGGTATGAATTTATTCCCCTTCAGCAAGTTAGGCATTAAAAGCCTAAAATAAGACATTGCCTTTTGAATTAGGAGTAAATCATGACTGAATTGGCTACGCAAACTACACAAGACTTAGCTGAGCCACCAACCCCTTTGGTGTTTACAGATGCTGCTGCCGCTAAAGTGGCTGACTTGATTGCAGAAGAAGGTAATCCAGAGTTGAAGTTGCGTGTATTCGTTCAAGGTGGTGGTTGCTCTGGTTTCCAGTATGGCTTTACCTTTGATGATGCTGTAAACGAAGACGACACCCAGTTTGAAAAAAACGGCGTGACATTATTGGTGGACTCAATGAGTTTCCAGTATTTAGTTGGCGCTGAAATTGATTACAAAGAAGACATTAATGGATCTCAATTTGTTATCAAAAATCCAAATGCAACAACGACTTGTGGTTGTGGCTCTTCTTTTTCTGCGTAAGAACAATTAATGCATTTAAGCGGGATAGCAAGCACCTAGAATTCTAGGTCCCTTAGATCCTGTGACGGCTGGCAAATTTGCTGGCCGTTTTTGTTGGTGAGCCCAGGCAAGCCATGCAAAGGCTAAGCCTTCAACTAGTTGTGGATCAATCCCCTCGGTATCGCTGGTAGTAATTTCTAGGGGATGCTTAAAGAATTCAGCACTCTTGGATTTAAGTAAGTTCATTAGGGCGGTATTGCGGGCGCCACCGCCACACACAATGAGCTTCTGGGTTTTCGGGGCATGACGAGCAAGCGCCTCTAATGATGAGTGTGCGGTGAGGTGAAGCAAGGTTGCTTGCACGTCTTCCAAGGTATGGTTTTCATTTCCAAGTTTTTCTTGCAACCAAGCAAGATGAAAATCATCTCGGCCAGTACTTTTAGGTGGTGCTTTTGAGAAAAAAGAATCCGCTAAAAAATTTTTGAGCAGGGCTTGATTAGGATTTCCTTGGCTTGCCCAGTTGCCATTTTTATCAAAGGCATTTCCTTGATGCTCATATATCCAGGCATCCATCAACATATTTCCTGGCCCACAATCAAAGCCTGAAACCTCTCCGTTTGCTGGTAGTAAGGTCAAGTTTGCTATGCCGCCGATGTTCAGAACGGCAATATCTTCTGTCGATGAAAATTGCTGTGCATGAAATGCAGGAACTAAAGGCGCGCCATGGCCACCTGCGGCAATGTCTCGACTTCTAAAATCAGCAATGACTGTGATTCCTGTTTTTTCGGCAAGAAGTGCGGGATTCAGTGTTTGGTGTGTGTAAGCAAGCTCGCCGAGTTGCGGTTGATGACGAACAGTTTGTCCATGAGCGCCAATAGCGGCAATATCAGAGGCATGCAATTTTGATTTTGCGAGTAACTGTTTGACCGCATCTGCATATGCAAAAGCTAGGGCATTTCCGGCCTGTTTGTCGCGATGAAGCTCATTAGGACCAGGGCTTTGAAGCTCAAATAAGGCTTTACGCAATTCTGGCTGAAAGGGGAGGCTTACCGCTTCCAGGGCAACAGCCTCCCCGTTCGGGCCAATTTTGGCAAGCACCGCATCAATCCCATCTAGGCTGGTGCCTGACATGATGCCGATATAGAGGGAATGGGGCTGATTCATGGGGTTCTAGGCTTTGTTCTCAGGAATGCGACAATTATGCTTTAGCAATTTAAATACTAATTTAACTGTATCAGTTATCAGAATCAGCATGACGGATAAACCAGAACAAAAATATCCCTTAACCCCAGAGGTTTTTGCTGCCCTCGAAATCACGAAGCGTGGTTGCGATGAGCTGTTGGTAGAGGCTGACTGGGTCCAGAAATTGGCTCGTAGTCAGGCCACCAAGACTCCTTTGCGTATTAAGTTGGGCCTAGATCCAACTGCGCCAGATATTCATTTGGGTCATACCGTTGTCTTGAATAAGTTACGCCAATTACAAGATTTAGGTCATACAGTGATTTTCTTGATTGGTGATTTCACGAGCATGATTGGCGATCCATCTGGTCGCAATGCAACTCGCCCTCCATTAACCGCAGAAGAGATTGCTGTGAATGCGGAGACCTACTATCGCCAAGCGAGTATGGTTTTAGATCCGGCTAAAACAGAAGTACGTTACAACAGCGAGTGGTGCGATCCTTTAGGAGCTAGGGGCATGATTCAGCTAGCTGCTAAACATACTGTTGCACGAATGTTAGAGCGTGATGACTTCACAAAGCGCTATCGCAACGGCGTGCCGATTTCAATTCATGAGTTTTTGTATCCACTGATGCAAGGTTATGACTCAGTCGCGCTCAAGAGTGATCTAGAGCTCGGTGGAACCGATCAAAAATTTAATTTACTCGTTGGTCGTGAGCTCCAGAGGGAGTATGGTCAAGAGCCGCAATGCATTTTGACTATGCCATTGCTGGTAGGTCTAGATGGCGTTGAGAAAATGAGTAAATCGAAAGGGAACTACATTGGTATCAGCGAGCCCGCTGGCGATATGTTCGGTAAGCTTTTGAGTATCTCTGATGATCTCATGTGGGATTACTTTACCTTGCTGTCATTCCGACCCATGTCTGAGATTGATTTGATGAAGCAGGAAGTTGCCGCAGGACGTAATCCAAAAGATTGCAAAGTACTTCTTGCCCAAGAGATTGTTGCGCGTTTTCATTCACAGGCTGCTGCAGAAAAGGCTCTAGAAGACTTTAATCACCGCGCGAAGGGCGGTGTTCCAGATGATATTCCAGAGGTGAATTTATCTGGTGCGCCCATGGGCATTGCAGCGCTCTTAAAGGCTGCTGGCTTGGCGCCATCCACATCTGAGGCGATGCGTAATGTTGAGCAAAATGGTGTGAAGGTTGACGGTACAACCGTATCTGATAAGCAGGTGAAGATTGAAGCAGGAACTTACGTTGTGCAAGTAGGCAAACGCAAGTTTGCTAAGGTTACGCTTAGCTAAATCAGCTTTAATTAAATATCTAAGCTACCTGTTCCGCTTGGCGGAGTCAGGCCGAAGTGCTCGTATGCTTGCCGCGTAGCAACGCGACCACGTGAAGTTCTCTGTAGGTAACCTTGTTGAATGAGATAGGGCTCGAGTACGTCTTCAATGGTATCGCGCTCTTCGCCAATTGCAGCGGCTAAGTTATCAATTCCTACAGGGCCACCATCAAACTTATGCAAAATGGCTTCCAGTAGTTTTCTGTCCATGACATCAAACCCACTAGGATCAACATCTAGCATTTTCAAAGCGGCATCTGCTATAGCTTTGGTAATCGTTCCTGTACCTTTAACCTCTGCATAATCGCGTACGCGACGTAGGAGTCGGTTTGCAATTCGTGGTGTGCCACGAGCACGTTTGGCAATCTCAACTGATCCATCCGGATCAATCTTGGCTTTCAATAGATTTGCTGAGCGATCGATAATTTTTGTGAGTTCTTCGGTGTTATAGAACTCTAATCTAGCAACGATGCCGAAGCGATCGCGTAAGGGATTGGTCAACATACCAGCGCGTGTTGTTGCGCCAATCAAAGTAAATGGTTTGAGATCAATCTTGACGCTACGGGCCGCTGGTCCTTCGCCAATCATAATGTCTAGGCTGTAATCTTCTAAAGCGGGATACAGAATTTCTTCTACAACTGGCGATAGTCGATGAATCTCATCGATAAAAAGCACATCATTTGCTTCTAGGTTAGTTAATAAAGCCGCAAGATCGCCTGGCCTATCTAAGACAGGCCCGCTAGTTTGGCGCAAATTTACGCCAAGTTCTCTGGCGATGATATGTGCCAATGTAGTTTTGCCAAGACCTGGAGGACCAAATAACAAAACGTGATCGAGCGCTTCTTGTCGTGCTCGGGTAGCGCTGATAAAGATTTCTAATTGGGCACGCGCTTTGCTTTGACCGACGTATTCATCCAATTGCTTGGGTCGCAAGGCTTTTTCAAAAATGGCTTCGGAGTTTCCTGCGGCGCCACTGACAAGGCGATCTTTACCTTCAGGTAAATCCTCAGGGATAGAGCTTAGGTCGTCAGTATGAATTGCCATGCTATGAGTTTATTCGGTTTGGCGGGTTAAGCCTTCGATAAATACTTTAAGCCCATACGGATACCGTCGGATACAGTTGTGTCAGGCGGAAGTTGCTTTAACGCTAAGAGCGCTTCTTTCTCAGAATAACCAAGAGATAAGAGTGCCTGCAAGACTTCGCTATTAGTATCGGGCGTATGGGTTCTTCCTGGGGCTATTCCTAAATCAGGCGCAAGCTTTCCTTTGAGCTCTAAACAAAGTCGTTCTGCAGTCTTTTTGCCAATGCCAGGAACTTGGGTAAGGCGATTAGCTTCTTGTAATGCAATAGCTTGGGCAAGCTCGTTCACGCTCATCCCGGAAAGAATGGCTAAAGCAGTGCGTGAGCCAACGCCACTAATCTTAATGAGCTGTCTAAATGCTTCACGTTCTGTTTCAGTTGCAAAACCAAAAAGCTGCTGTGCATCTTCGCGTACCTGAAAGTGAGTCAGTAAGGTAATTTTTTGTCCTACTTGAGGCAATTGGTATAGGGTGCTCATCGGAACATCCACCTCATATCCAATGCCTTGGCAATCGACCAATAAGCGAGGGGGGTGAACTGAAACGAGGATTCCTTGAATGCGACCAATCATATGAAGATCTTAACCTGTAATGTACTTTGACATCGCTTCTACTACTCTTAGCGCCTAGATTTTTTGGGTGTTAAAGCAGACGTGATTGCCTTAGGAATTTGTGCGTGGTGAGCCGCACAAATCGCGACTCCCAGTGCATCCGATGCGTCGCTTCCAGGCGCCCGACTTAGCCTGAGTAAACGCTTCACCATCTCTTGTACTTGGGGCTTGGCTGCTCGACCAGTACCGACAATCGCTTGTTTGACTCTTAATGCGCTAAATTCAGATACGGGTAAGTTTGCTGAGACTAAAGCAGCAATTACTGCCCCTCTTGCTTGACCCAACATGAGGGTAGAGCGTGGATTGACATTGAGAAAGACTTCTTCAATTGCAGCAGACTCTGGATGATAGGTGTCGAGAACTTCTTTTACACCCTGATAAAGAGTTCCTAGTCGATCTGGCAATCCTTTGGCAGGGTCTCCACTTTCGATTGTTCCCGAGGCTACATATGTCAGCTTCTGGCCTTCGACATCAATGACGCCAAAACCAGTAGTACGTAGACCTGGGTCAATTCCGATCCAACGCATGAATATTGATCAGCCTATCTTCTCTGAAAGCCTAGTGACGGAAGTGTCGTGTGCCAGTAAAGATCATGGCAATCCCATGCTCATCGGCAGCGGCAATGATTTCTTCATCGCGCATACTGCCGCCTGGCTGAATTGCACAGCTAGCGCCACCATTCACCACAACATCTAGACCATCGCGGAACGGGAAGAAGGCATCACTGGCTACTGCTGAACCTTTGAGACTAAGACCAGCATTCTCCGCTTTGATGCTTGCCATGCGCGCGGAGTCAACGCGGCTCATTTGGCCTGCGCCAATACCCAAAGTCATGCCGTTAGCGCAATACACAATTGCATTGGATTTAACAAATTTAGCAACACGCCATGCAAACATCATGTCATTCATTTCGCTTGGAGTTGGCTGTCTCTTACTAACTACGCGCATTTCATTTTGTAAGACATTTTTTGCGTCAGGTGATTGGACTAATAATCCACCGCCTACACGTTTGAAGTCATAAGTATTAAACGCAGTGCCCAATGTAATTTCGAGAAGGCGAACATTTTGCTTGGCTGCAAAAATGGCTTTCGCTTCTTCACTAAAGCTAGGTGCAATTAACACTTCAACAAATTGTTTTGAAATCGCTTCAGCCGCCGTACCATCGCATGGAACATTAAAGGCAATAATTCCGCCAAATGCAGAGCTCGGATCTGTTTTGAATGCCTTTTGGTAGGCCTCAAGCGCGTTTGCCGCCACTGCAACACCACAAGGATTTGCATGTTTGATGATGACGCAGGCTGCAGCACCGTCAGCATTGCCAGTAAAGCTTTTCACGCATTCCCAAGCAGAGTCTGCGTCAGCAATATTGTTATAAGACAACTCTTTGCCTTGCAATTGCTTGTAATTAGCGAGTGCGCCAGCAACAGGATAGATATCTTTATAAAAAGCGGCTGATTGATGTGGGTTTTCACCATAGCGCATCTCTTGGACTTTTTCAAAAGCAAGATGCAGGGTTTCTGGATAAGCTGAACGCGCTTTGTGATTCAAATCATCGCCCAAGGCAGATAGGTAGTTAGCAATTGCACCATCGTACTGGGCTGTATGTGCAAATACTTTTTTAGCGAGACTCAAGTTGGTTTTATAGGAGACGGTATTGTTGTTTGCTTTCATCTCCGCTAGAACGGGCGTGTAATCTTCGGGAGAAATCAGTACTGTGACATCCCGATGATTTTTGGCGGCCGCACGTAACATCGCTGGACCGCCAATATCAATATTTTCTACTGCATCTTCAAAAGAACAATCTTCTTTGGCAACGGTTTCATTAAAGGGATAGAGGTTGATCACCAGCATATCGATAGTATCAATACCGTGCTCTTTAAGTGCTGCCATGTGCTCAGGAAAGTCCCTACGTGCCAGTAAACCGCCATGCACCATGGGGTGCAGAGTTTTAACGCGTCCATCGAGCATTTCTGGAAACTTGGTCAAGGAAGAAACTTCCACCACTGGTAATTGATTCTCTGCCAATAATTTAGCCGTGCCGCCAGTTGAAATGAGTTTGATGCCTTGATCATGTAAGGCTTTAGCAAAGGGTACGATACCATTTTTATCGGAGACGGATAGGAGTGCTGTGCGGATCATATTGATAGATGAGTAAATGAATTAATGGCTAAATAGCTTGAAGGAAATTTGCAAATTACTTTAGAAGCTGATGCTCGACTAATTTTTTATGTAAGGTATTGCGGTTGATGCCCAGATACTGTGCTGCTAGCGATTGGTTTTGCTTAGCATGGCGCATTACGAGCTCTAACATTGGTTTCTCTACTACTGCTAATACCATTTGATATACATCGGTTGGAGCAGTACCTTTAAGATCATTTAGGTAGCCCTGAAGATGGGTTTCAATACATTCTGTTATGGGGTGCTTGTTGCTCATATAAATCAATAAATGCTAAAAAATAAAAATAGGAAAAGTGAATAAGTCAAAATAAATGAATTAGGCTGCTTCTAAAAAGACAAGGCGATCAGAGTGAGATTTCATCTCATCAAAATAATCGTTCACCATCTGTAGCTGTGTTTTGCAGTCATCAGCAGTATTCATGCGCTGACGGAATGCATGAGAGTTTCTTAAGCCCTTACAGTACCAACCAATATGTTTGCGAGCCGTACGAAGACCAATATGCTCACCATAGAACTCATAATGATCTAGGAGATGAACATTCATGATGCTTTGAATTTCATTTATTTCAGGTATAGGTAATTTGTCACCAGTATTTAGATAGTGATTAATTTCCCGAAAGATCCAAGGTCTGCCTTGTGCAGCACGACCAATCATGATGGCATCAGCGCCAGTAGTTTTTAAAACGTACTCGGCTTTTTCGGGAGTATCAATATCTCCATTGGCAACCACGGGAATCCTGATACTATTTTTTACAGCTTGAATAGTCTCGTACTCTGCTTCTCCGTGATAAAGATCGGCGCGTGTGCGACCATGAACTGTCAGCATTGAGATACCAGATTGTTCGGCAATGCGAGCGATCTCTAATGCATTTTTATTCTCACGATCCCAGCCCGTACGAATCTTTAATGTCACTGGTACCGCATTTGGTCCAATGCCCACAGCATTTACTACAGCTTCCAGAATTGTTTTGACTAACGGTTCATCGCGTAAGAGTGCCGATCCTGCAGCAACATTACAAACTTTTTTTGCTGGGCATCCCATATTGATATCAATAATTTGCGCACCATGATCGACGTTTACTTTTGCGGCCGCAGCCATCATCGCGGGATCTGCGCCAGCAATTTGAACGGCGATGGGCTTGAATTCACCCTGATGATTTGCGCGTCGTTGTGTCTTTTCGCTTTTCCAAAGCAAGGCATTTGATGCCACCATTTCTGAAACAGCGTAACCAGCCCCTAGGGTTTTACAAAGTTGTCTAAATGGACGGTCTGTAACCCCGGCCATTGGGGCAACAAAAAGTCGATTTGCGAGGGTATGAGGGCCAATCTTCATTTATTGTGAATTAGGGCTGGGGGATGCGTTTATTTGTCTTGCGGAAAGCATGACACTTTAGCACATTTAAGCCCTAATCTGCCTATTTTTTAAGCAGATGATAAAGGGCTATCAAGCTAAGAAATAAAGGTCGTTCACAGGCCTTGAGAGGCTCTTAGCGCCTGCCAAACATCATTTGGCGAGCTAAGGCTGTCTTGACTGGTGGAAGCCACTGAAGGGCCGATAAGGCTAACCCGCGTGCAAAGACAATTGGCACTAAATTTGATGTGAAAATTCTGGCCATGAAGTCTGTCAAGCCGATCGTGGCAGTTCGGTCTACCTTTCGGCTTTGCGCATACTCTTCTAGCGCACTATGAATTTGTGCGGAGGTTTGCTCTTCAGTAGGGCCTGCAAAAACACAACTCAATTTTTCTGCAAGTAAAAAGGAATCTCTTAATCCAAGATTGAGTCCTTGGCCTGCAACAGGATGTAGAGTTTGTGCAGCATTGCCGATCCAAACTTCAGTGCCTTTAATAATTTCTTTGCGATAGTTCAAACCTAGTTCAAATAAGCGACGATCTTGCACTTTCAAAAATTTACCGATACGAGAGCCAAATTCATTTTGTAGGGAGTTTAGAAAATCGGCGTCACTAAGTTGCAGGCGATGTTTCGAAGATTCAGGAGAGCCACACCATACGAGATTCAATATGTTTGGGCCGTAATGACTTGGCAGAATAGCTAGTGGACCCTCAGCGGTGAAGCGTTCCCAAGCTTGGTGAGGGGCTGCCTTTTCTACTTCAACTAAGCCCACAAGGGCTGATTGCCCATAGTCTCTTCCAGACTCTACCCAATCTTGTTTCTTAAACAAACCACCCTCAGCATGCACGATACATTTAGCTTGAATCGTTGCTTGTGCGGTGTCATCAGTCGCATGCAGCCATTGGAAACGAGAGCTTTTTTCTTGAATGACTCTTAAGGCTTGGCGCAATGCAAGGTGAATATCGTGATAGCGAACAATATGTCCGAGCGCACTTTGATTAAGCTCCTCCCGAGTCATTAATGCCCTTCCAAAGCGACCTGCTTGTGAGACATGCACTTGATGAATTTCAGCGTAATCTTTAGGCCAAGCACTGATCGTTTCGAGCAATAGCTTGCTTCCATGAGAAAGCGCAATCCCACGACTATCCCCTGCTTTTAAATCAGCATCATTGCTGGGATTTCGATCTACCAGAGTAAGTTTAGCTTCAGGAAGTTTTTGCAATATCCAGGCGGCACAAGCGAGCCCAACAGGGCCACCACCTTGAATCACGATATCGCAAGAATGAGTACTCATTGATCTAATGCAAATAATTAGTGCTTCATTAAGGCTTCAATCTCGTCGGCATTTACTGGCACTCCACGAGAAATGAGTTCGCAACCCGAGTCATTAATGACGGCATCATCTTCTATACGGATACCAATGTTCCAGAAAGACTCATCAATATCATCAGCGGGCCTAATATAAAGGCCTGGCTCGATGGTGATAACCATTCCACTCTTGAGAATGCGCCAAGGTTTTTCTGTTTGGGGCTGAGAAATTTCTTCTCTATAAGAGCCCACATCATGCACATCCATGCCTAGCCAATGAGAGGTGCGGTGCATATAAAAACGTCTATAGGCACCCGTTTCGATAGCATTCTCTAGAGAGCCAACATCATTTAGCTTGATTAACTTCTCATCCAATAAACCTTGTGTCAGCACTTTGACTGCTGCTTCATGGGGTTGCATGAAAGTGTTGCCAGGCTTGGTCATAGCAATTGCTGCCTCTTGGGCGGCAAGAGTAATGTCATATAGAGCACGTTGCGGCCCAGTAAATTTGCCATTTACTGGAAAGGTGCGAGTGATATCTGAAGCGTAACCATCTAATTCACATCCTGCATCTATTAGGCAAAGCTCACCACTGCGTAATTCGGTAGAGCCGGCGCGATAGTGAAGGATGCAAGAGTTGGCACCACCAGCAACAATGCTGTTGTATGCCACACTTTGTGCGCCACTATTACGGAATTCATGAAGCAATTCAGCCTCTAATTGATACTCGCGCATACCAGGCTTGCAAATTTGCATGGCACGAATATGGGCGCGCGCAGAAATAGCGGCAGCGCGACGCATGATGTCGAGTTCATGCGCATCTTTAAATAAGCGCATTTCATGAATGAGCACTTCAATATCGTGCAACTCTGACGGCGGATTAATGCCGCTACGCGCTTGTGCACGAACTTGTTTCATCCAACGTCTTAGTTGCGCATCCGCTTCTTTATTTTCAGCCAATCGAATATATATCGCAGTTTGATCCGCCAGCAACTCACCAAGCTTCTGATCAAGATCATGGTTACTGTGAGCAAACTCTATTCCTAATGCCTTGGGTGCTGCCTCAGGCCCCAAACGAATGCCATCCCAGATTTCACGCTCAAGATCTTTCGGCCTGCAAAATAAGTGAGACTCGACGGCATGTGATTTCCCGCTATCGCTAACTTTCATGACCAGGGTAGCGCCTGGCTCTCCAAAGCCTGTTAAATAAAAAAAGTCGCTGTCATGGCGATAGGGAAATTCACTGTCACGGTTGCGCGTAAGCTCTGGGGCGGTAGAGATAACAGCAATACCACCGCCGGTTTTGGCAAAAATATGTTTCGCTAAAGTATTTCTGCGATTTTGATAGATATCCGTTTTATTCATATGCTGCATTGAGTTCTTGTAAGCGTTGTGGTGTACCTACATCGTGCCATGGTCCTGGATATTTTTCACCAGATACTTTGTTTTGGTCCATTGCCGCCCTTAATAGAGGTGCTAATTTTGCTGGGCTACCAATCTCAATGTTTTGGAATAGATCTTTGTGATAGATGCCTATTCCAGAAAAGGTTAGCTTTTCAGAGTCACTTAGTTCTTGAGAACTAATCCGATTACCTTGAAGATAAAAATCACCGTTTGGATGCTGAACGGGGTTTGGCACCATTAATAGATGTGCCAATACAGGACTCGACTGATTTTTTATTCTAGAAACTTCTTCCAGAATTTGATGTATTGGTAGGTTTGGACAAAACACATCGCCATTAATGACCAAAAAGTAATCATCTGCTTGCAGTAAAGGTAGCGCCTTTGCTATTCCGCCGGCAGTTTCAAGTGCGGTTTCTTCTGGTGAATATTGGATTTGGAGGCCAAATTGGTTTCCATTGCCAAGAGATTCCTCAATCTTGTGACCAAGCCATGCGTGATTAATCACCACCTTTTTAATTCCTGCATCTGCTAGTGCCTCCAGGTGCCATGCTAGTAGGGATTTATTTTGTATTGTCAATAAAGGTTTTGGTAGCGTATCTGTCAGTGGACGCATACGTTCTCCTCTGCCAGCAGCAAGCAAAAAGCATGGAAGAGAGGTGCGTTGTTTCATTTTGGTAAATCTTATTTCTGAGAGGTTTGAGTGGATTCCAAAATTCTTGCCAAGGGTTTTAACTCGATATACCGGTTTGCGGTTGCAATGGCGTATTCCAAGACCAATGGGATATCTTTTAAATAACCATCTTTGCCGTCACGATGAAATAGCCTTGCAAAGATACCAAGTACCTTAAGATGACGCTGCAAGCCCATCCATTCAAAATCTCGGTAGAACTGTCCAAAGTCATCAGGCATTGCTAGTCCTGCTTTGCGACCTTGTTCCCAAAATTTAATAACCCAATCAATAACACGCTCTTCAGGCCAGCAAATATAGGCATCGCGCCAAAGTGACGCAGCATCATAAGTAATAGGCCCATACACCGCATCCTGAAAGTCTATTACGCCCGGATTATTTTCAGCTGTAACCATCAAGTTGCGTGAATGGTAATCGCGATGTACATAGACTTTAGCTTGTGCCAAATTGTTTTCAATGATTAATGCAAAAGCATCTTTAAGTTGTTGCTTTTGGATAGCAGTGAGTTCAATTTGTAGATGTGCCTTGAGATACCAATCGGGAAATAAATCCAATTCTCGCTGAAGTAATGCTTCATCATAATTTGGCAGAATGTCGGGCTTACTTGCCATTTGCATTTGTATTAATGCTTGTGTGGCATCTTGATACAGTGCATTTGCAGTTTGATCATTGAGTGCTGCAAGATAGGTTTGATTGCCAAGATCGTTTAATAATAAAAATCCTTCAGATAAATTTTGCTCTAAGATTTTTGGCGCATTTAATCCTGCTTCAGAAAGCAGTAAATCAACCTGAATGAATGCGTCTAGAGGTTCATGTTGGGGCGGTGCATCCATGATGATTAGGCTCCCAAATTTCGGATTTTGGGACTGAATACGGAAATAGCGTCTAAAGCTGGCGTCCGCAGAAGCCGGGGCCAAAGTGTCGAGATCTAATTGCCAGTTAGCCTGGAGGGTTTTTAGCCAGTTTTTTAGGGTGTTTAAGCGAGAGTCAGTCATGGTCGATTCGTATAATAAGGCGGTCTGGATCCATGAGTCATTATCGCCGTCGCGCCGGCTTTTGCGCCCCTCTTTTTTTAGCCATAACCCTGCGCATACTGATCGGGGTGGCATTGCTTCCAGTTTCGCTTTTGGGACACGCTCAGGCGCCAGCGGCACTCCCTCCAGTTTCGCAAGCTACACAGAATTTCACACTCTTACCAGACCGAGGAAATGTCACTGTTCTCAAGTTGGATGATCAACTGCGGGTGGGCAAGCCAATCTCTGATGGTGAGGCTCTGACCTTTACATCTAGTGATGTGATTGACGGGGTTGTTGAGCGAGATATGCATCTGAAAGGTCGCGCTCAAATTCGTCGTAATGGAGCAGCGCTAAAAGCTGATGAGATTACCTATAACCCTGATACTGATATTGCCGACTTAATTGGTAACGCTGAACTTTCAAAAGGGAATACAACCTTCAAAGGTCCAAAGGGACAATTTAAGGTGGATGCACGTGAAGGTTTTATGGAGTCACCATCCTATGAGCTCAGAGATACACGTGGAAATGGCACGGCCAATAAGTTAACGATTGAAAACTCGGACATCTTTGTATTTGATCGAGCGACATATACGACATGTACTCCAGAGAATATGGATTGGTATTTCACGGCAAGTAGTCTTGAGATTGATAACGAACAAAAAGAAATGGTTGGCACTAATGGTGTGATGCGTTTCTTTAATGTGCCAATTGCCTATGTTCCTTATTTCACAGCGCCAACTTCAGGTGAACGCAGGACTGGTTTGCTAGCACCAGTTGTTGGCTATAACTCCAATAATGGTTTGGATATCACAGCGCCTTACTATGTGAACATCGCCCCCAATCGTGATCTATTGTTATTGCCACGTGAAATGAATCATCGCGGTTTTATGCTTGGCGCCTCTTATCGTTTTCTTGAGAGAGAGTATTCCGGTGTTGCTACTGGTGAGTATTTGCCTTATGACAAGCAGACTGGCACGAATCGTTGGAAGTACGATTGGCAACAACGTCAAATCTTCTCAGGCGGTGTTGGGCCCGGTGGCATCCCGATGCCTGGGTCATGGAGTGGCTATGCCAATATGTCACGTGTCTCGGATAGCTTGTATCCAACCAACTTTTCACAAAGTATTGCTGGTCAAGTAACCAGCCAATTCCGTCAAGAGCTAGGTACATCTAAGCAGTTGACTGGTGAATTAAGTAATTGGGTTGTGGGGGCTAAGGCAGCTACATTCCAAACCTTGCAACCTGATCCGAATAATTTAGTGCAAGCGCCTTACAACGTATTGCCAAATATTACTGCTGCCTATAACAGTCAGCTTAGTCCTGTGGTGTCGGATCCAACTGGAAGATATTTGGCATTGCCTACAGGACCGAAGACCTCTTTCTCGGCTGATTACACTCGCTTTGCTTATGCATTGGGAAGTAATTTTAATGCTCCGCCACCAGGCGCTTACACGCAAGCAGATCGAACTGTAGTAAAGGCTGGATTATCGCTGCCACAAATTACTCCTGGGTATTACATTACGCCTACAGTGAGTTTTCAGTCGAATACTTACAATGCAACTGCTAATCCAGCAGCTTTTACCGGCACAAGTCCTGCAGCTGTTCAAGGTTTCACGATACCGACATTTAGTTTGGATTCGGGATTAGCCTTTGAAAGAGATGCTAAAGAGCTTCATGGTTTCTTTGGTCGCGATATGTTGCTAACAATGGAGCCAAGAGCGTTTTACGCCTACACGCCATATCAAAGTCAGGCCAATACGCCTGTATTTGATACTGCTGATGCTGGTTTTGGTGTGTCGCAAATTTTTACGGCTAATACTTTTATCGGCAATGATCGTATTGCCGATACGAATGCTGCGACACTAGGCTTAACGAGTCGTATGATTGAATCAAATACAGGTGCAGAGCGTGCGAATGTGACCCTGGCTCAGAAGCAACAGTTTACTGGGCAAAAAGTGGGCCTCAATGGAAACATTGCTAACCCAACAACATATTCAGATACCTTAGGTTCAGCTTCCGTTCGATTGCTTGGCAACTTTAGTGCGGATATGTTTGGCCAGTACAACACGCAGTTAAATCGTTTTGTGCAGACAACAGTTGGCGCGAGTTGGCGCCCTACAGTTGGTAGAAGCCTGAACTTTGGTTACCGTAATGTATGGTCGCCACCAATCCAGGCATCAGCACAAAATAATCAAGTGGCAACTCCTGCAGCCACCACTACGGATCAATACAATATCTCCGGGCAATGGCCATTGACTCGCGAAGTTTCAGTGCTGGGTCGTTGGGGCTATGATGCTTTGACAACTAAAACCCTAAATACTTTGGTTGGCTTGGAATGGACTAAGGATTGCTGGACTTTCCGAGGCGCTTATTCCCAGGCAGTTAATACATCCCTTATTACAACTACCCAAGTCCTGTTTCAAGTCGAATTTAGGGGCTTTGCTAGCGCAGGAAGTAATCCAGTTGATATCATGAAGTTAAATGTACCTGGGTATATGCCGACTTCTAAGCCTATCCCTCCATCCATATATGAGAATTACCAATGATGCTTTGTAGGTTCAGTTTGAAAAAAATTTTTTGTATTGCCATATTCATATTGGCTGGGGTAGCGAGCGCCCAGGATGTAGCTAAAGCGCCAACCGTGAGCGATAGCAAAATTCGTAATATTGATGGCGTTGCCGCAGTGGTGAATACAGGCTATGTCACTCGCAAAGATATTGATGATCGAATTGCCGCCCTCAGAAAACAAGGTGCAAAACTCCCAGACGATGGATCGTTACGAAAGGTAATCCTAGAGCGATTAATCATAGAAAAGATTCAGTTACAAAACGCCGAGCAAGAGGGCGTCACGGTGACCAATAAAGAGCTTGATAAGATCATTTCCGATATTGCTGAAAAAAATAAAATGAGCGTCGCTGAATTTAAGGCAAAGGTAGTTGCATCAGGAAGCACTTTCGAGCGTTACAAGCAATTATTACGTGATGATGTGATTCTGAGTCGTTATCGAGAGCGGGAAGTCGAAGCAAAAATCAAGATTTCAGATGCCGAGATCGATAACTTCATTGCCGAAAGAACCCGAGCCATTGGTGGCACTGCGCCTCGGTCTGCTCCTGCCGCTAAGGGCGAGCCAGAGGAAATTGATGTAGCCCAAATTTTTATCCCAGTAGATGCATCTGCTGGTGTTGGGGCACAAGCTGAAGCCAAAAGAAAAGCGGACCAACTTTTGCGAGACGCAAAAGGGGATGTGGACTTTATGCAACTTGGTGCTATGGCCGCCAAAGAAAATCTAAAAATTAAATTTCAGGATTTAGGTTATCGCTCGCCCGATCGACTTCCTCAGTTATTTTATGAGGCAATTCGCAATACAGGCGGCGGACAAGTTGCGAACGCAGTAGTTAAAAGTCCCGCTGGTTATCACGTTCTCAAGGTAATGGATCGCCGTGCCATAGCTGTTGGTCAAGCTGCTCAACAAATTGAGCCAGCTGCAGCAAGCTCGAATACACCGCAAAATATACCCATTACGCAGACCATGGCTCGTCATATTTTGTTACGCAACCGCCCTGGTTTAACAGACCAAGATGCTGAGCGTCGTCTGGCTGGATATCGTGATCAGGTTCGTGCAAAGACTGCAGACTTTGGCGAGCTTGCAAAAAAATATTCCGAAGATGGATCTGCACCAAATGGTGGTAATTTAGGTTGGATGGGCCCGGGAGATTTGGTTCCTGAGTTTGAGCAGGCTATGAATCGTTTGCAGATTGGCGAAGTGAGCAACCCAGTGAAGACAGAATTTGGTTGGCACTTGATACAGGTTTTAGAGCGTCGCGAAGCTCAACTAACTGTTGAAAAGCAACGTCAATTTGCGCGTGCTGCAATTCGTGAGAGAAAGTTTGAGCAAGCCTATCAGGATTGGCTGCGCGAGATACGAGATACCGCGACTGTAAAAATCTTGAATGTTGAAGATGCAGCAACTGGTGCCCCTCGTTAAGCTCGTTATTACCACTGGTGAACCAGCTGGTGTCGGTCCTGAGGTATCGATAGCTGCAGCCAAGCAATTTTTGCTAGAGCAAGCCAATGTGAGTATTACTTTATTAGGGGATCAAAACCTTTTAAAGGAGGTAACTCAAGGCGCTAATACCGAGCGTCTTCAAGTGGAAGCTATTCCACTTATTGTTTCTTCCGCTCCTGGCCAATTAAGTACTCAAAATGGCCCATATGTGATTCAACTCTTAGATAAGGCTATTGACGGTTGTATGGCGGGGCAGTTTGATGCGATGGTCACAGCACCTATTCAAAAGAGTGTTATTAATCAAGCTGGACTCGCCTTTACCGGGCACACAGAATATCTCGCGCAACGTTGTGGTGTGAAACACGTAGTGATGATGTTGAGTGCAAATCTAGAAAAGGGGTTTTTGGGGTTGTCTTGTTCAAGAGATCTGAGGGTAGCTTTGGTAACAACTCATTTGCCATTACATAAGGTTTCCGCCTCTTTAAGCCAAGATCTGATTTTGGAAACAATTCAAATTGTGCAACGAGATCTTGAAGCGAAGATGGGTATCGATCATCCTGTGATTCGCGTATCAGGCCTAAATCCTCACGCTGGTGAATCTGGGTATTTGGGCCAAGAGGAGATTGAGATGATTTCTCCGGCAATTGAAGCGGCTAAAAAAATAGGCATTGATGTATCTGGCCCATATCCCGGAGATACTATGTTTGAACCCAAGGCTTTGGAAGGGGTAGATGCTTTTATCGCCATGTATCACGATCAAGGCTTGGCTCCATTTAAGTTTGTCACTTTTGGTGGTGGTGTTAATATCACCTTAGGTTTGCCGATTATTCGAACTTCGGTGGACCATGGAACAGCTTTAGATATCGCCGGTAAGGGTCTAGCTGATTCAGGGTCAATGCTAGAAGCTATTCGCGCGGCATATCAAATGGCGCTTACGCAAAAAAATTGGTTGCTTAATGCATCGCGCACGTAAACGTTTCGGTCAAAATTTCTTACAAGATCAGGGCGTTATTCATGCAATTGTGCGTCTGATTAATCCGAGTTCAGATATGCACGTTATTGAAATCGGACCTGGTCTTGGTGCGCTAACAAGACCATTGCTAAGCAGCCTTTCTCACCTTGATTTATTAGAGATTGATCGAGATTTGGTGGGTTACTGGAATCACGAAAATCTTCAGGGATTGACAGTGATTGAAGGGGATGCCCTCAAGTTTAATTTTAATGAATGGGCGCAGCAACGCTCTGAAAAATCAGGTTTATGCAAGGTAGTTGGTAATCTGCCTTACAATATTTCATCGCCTTTACTCTTTCACTTGGTTTCAGCCGCTTCACATATTGACGAGCAAGTATTTATGCTCCAAGCTGAAGTAGTCGAACGTATGGTGGCGCAAGCTGGAAGCTCTGATTTCAGTAGGCTTTCTGTGATGTTGCAAGCTCGCTACGATATGGAGTTAGCTCTTGAGGTGCCTCCTGAGGCTTTCGAGCCGGCGCCTAAGGTGAACTCAGCAGTAGTGCGAATGATTCCTAGAAGAGATTTCAGCTTAAATGATGTTCAATGGAGCGCTCTAGAACAAGTGGTTGCAGCTGCTTTTTCGCAAAGAAGAAAAATGCTCAGAACAAATCTACAAGAATTTTCTGGCAAGCTAAAGCTTTCTGAAGAGGAGCTGAAAGCCAGGGCTCAAGATATATCTGTGAATCGTTACATTGAATGGGCTAAGATCTTAGCTGCTTAAAACTTCTAAATTACCTATATGCGCTTGGATCTATTACGCGCATTTCAGCTTCAATCCAGCCCTCAACCTCTTGTTGTAACTCTTCTCCAGATTTTCCTTCGGAAGTAATTGCTGGACCAATTGAGAAAACAACAGTTCCTGGGCGCTTGAGAAAGCTATTTTTTGGCCAGCAAATGCCGGCATTGTGTGCAATCGGAATTACTAGAGCTCCAGTAGCACTCGCAAGTCTGGTGCCACCTTTTCGGTAGGGCTTGGTCGAGCCCCTTGGCGTTCTTGTGCCCTCAGGAAATAACATGATCCACTTGCCTTCGCTCAAGCGCTTGCGGCCTTGGCTGGCTACAGATAATGCTGCCGTCTGTTTATTGGCACGATTAATGTGGATCATTTTTAGTAAAGCAAGTGTCCAGCCAAAAAATGGAATCCAAAGCAACTCACGTTTAAAAACAAAGCAGAGCTGTTTCGGTAATAAGGCTATATAAGCAATAGTTTCGTAAGCAGATTGATGTTTACTCAGAATGACTACAGGTTGATTTAAAACGGCGCGCATGCTTTCCATGCCCCGAATTTCATAATGAACACCACAGAGATGCCACAAGAGCCAAATGACTACTTTGTTCCAAATTCCAATGAAGTTATAGCGATTTTCTGGGCTTAGGAAGGGAAAGGCGAGCATACATAGTACTGACCAAATTGGCGTGAAGACCAATAGGAAGAGGGTGAATATCGTGGAACGAATGAACACCATAAATATCCTAGACTTTGTTTGCTAGTAAAGAGTTCGTGAATGCTAATAGGTCAGCATGAATTTGTGTGCCCTCAGGAAGCTCACCCTTTGCCAAGGTTTTCTGTCCCTTTCCAGTCAGCACTAAGTGTGGTGACGCGCCTAAAACTACGCCTGCTTGTAAATCTCGTAGAGAATCGCCAACAATTGGAACGCCCAATAGGGGATGTTTTGTATTCGTTCTTTTGTACCGCAAAGCGATTTCTTTCATCATTCCCGGAGCAGGTTTTCTGCAATCACAAGCATGAGCATCGGTATGAGGGCAGAAAAAGATGCTGTCAATATTACCCCCCAGGGGCTTGAGAAGCTTCTCCATCTTGCTATGCATGGCGTGCAATTCATTGATCGTGAAATAGCCTCTTGCCAATCCTGATTGATTGGTGGCAATGGCAATTTGATAGCCGGCTTGATTGAGAAGTGCTATAGCTTCCAAGCTACCTGGAAGCGGAACCCATTCATCTACTGACTTGACATAGTCATCGCGATCTTCATTGATCACACCATCGCGATCCAAAATAATGAGTTTTGAAGAGCTAGTGCTCATGCTAACTTGCCGAGATCGGCAACAAGGTTCATTTTTTGATGTAGTTCTTGCAGAAGGGCTAAACGGTTATCACGTAGTTCGGTGTTGGGATCCATTACCATGACATCCGCGAAGAACTGATCAATAGGCGCACTCAGCGCAACTAATGCTTGCAAAAGTTCAACATATTGACGCTTTTCATAAGCGGCATTGAGTGTTGGAATAACAGAATTTAGGGCCTGATGTAGGGAAATTTCAGCGGGAATTTGCAAAAGCTTGCTTGAGCAGCTTGCTGGAATGGCTGTAGCTGTCTTCTTTAGAATATTGCTAATCCGTTTATTAGCAGCAGCTAACTGAGCTGCCTGAGGTAATGCGTTAAATTGGGGAAGAGCGGTTAGACGATCAATTACGTCATTGATATGCTCTGGAGACTGACTGAGAACCGCCTCAATTTCAGCGCTGGTAAATGGTTTTCCTGCTATGGACTGATCACGCAAATATGCACGTAAACGATCGATAATGAATTCATAGATATCAGCCGTTTTGGCTTTTTCTTGAACATCTTTCTGGGTAAATTGAGTGCGCGCTAGCTCAATTAAATCTGGCAAGCTTAATGAAAGATTTTTTTCTAAAAGTAAACGACAAATGCCAAGTGCATGGCGACGTAAGGCGTATGGATCTTTATCGCCAGTTGGTGCAAGCCCTACACCCCAAATACCTATTAGCGTCTCGAGTTTGTCTGCGATTGCCAATATTGTTCCAGTTTGAGTTTGAGGCAAGCTGTCGCCAGCAAAGCGTGGCATATAGTGTTCACTACATGCTGATGCTACATCCATACTCTCGCCGTCATGCTTCGCATAGTAGGTGCCCATGATGCCTTGTAATTCAGGGAACTCACCAACCATATCGGTGAGTAAGTCTGTCTTGGCAATCTCTGCGGCACGGCTAGCTAATTTTTCATCGGCTTTGAGTTTCTTGGCGATCCCAACAGCAATACCTTGTACGCGTTTAGTGCGATCAAGTTGATTTCCAAGTTGATTGTGATAGACGACTTTTGCGAGGTCTGCCACACGAGAAGCTAAGGGCCGCTTCTGGTCTTGTTGGAAGAAAAACCGGGCATCCGATAAGCGTGGGCGAACAACTCGTTCGTTGCCGGAAATAATTGCATTAGGTGTCGCAGTTTCAATATTTGAAACAATCAAGAATCGATTGCGCAACTTTCCTTGTTTATCGGTTAGCGCAAAATATTTCTGATTTGTCTGCATTGTAAGAATCAGACATTCTTGTGGTACTTCTAAAAATTCTGGATCAAAGTGACATTCATAGATAGCAGGCCATTCAACTAGCGAGGTTACTTCATCCAACAAATTGTCAGGCATTAAAACGAGATCATCGCCTGCCGCTTTAAGTAAGGCCGCCTTAATTTGTTCACGACGCTTGGTAAAGCTCGGAATTACTTTTGCCTTACCTTGAAGTTCATTCTCGTATTGATCTGCATTACTAATCGTAAATACGCCAGGCGCTAAGAAGCGATGCCCCTCGGTCTGATTGCCAGCATCAATGCCAAGCCCATGAATATTGAGGGTTTTATTGCCATAAATCGCAATAATGCGATGTGCTGGACGTGCAAACTGAACATCATTAAGTTCACCGTTTTTCTGTTGCACTTGGTAGTGCATCATTTTGGCAATCGGTAATTTGTTGAGTGTTTGTTCTAATGCAGTTTGCGCAGTTTTTTCAAGCGAAGCACCTTTAGCAACTACATTAAGGTAAAGCGCTTCATTTTTGCCTTCACCCGATTTTTCAAGGGTAGATAGGTCAATATCAGAAAAACCAAGAGCAGTTAATTTTTTCAATAATGGAGCTGTTGCTTTGCCATCTGCATCAAATGCAATACTTGTTGGCAAAAGCTTTTCCCTTACCGGATAGTCTTGGGCTTGATCTAGTACACCGGTAACTTGAACTGCTAAGCGGCGTGGAGTTGCAAATCCCGTCGCAATAGAGGATTCGGTAGTGAGATTGGCTGCTTTGAGAGCGGTAAAAATACCTTCGCTAAAGGCATCACCTAAACGGCGTAGTGACTTAGGGGGCAATTCTTCGGTAAAGACTTCAATCAACAAACTTGCTGATGGAGTGTTTGAATTAGATGAGCTCATAAGAAAACAATAATTTCAATCAGTCAGGCTCTTAAGCCTTGGTTTGGCGTTGACACATTGGAAAGCCAAGTTTCTCTCGGGAGTCAAAGTAGGCTTGTGCAACTGCGCGGGATAGATTGCGAATGCGGCCGATATAAGCGGCACGCTCGGTCACAGATATAGCGCCACGAGCATCTAGTAAATTAAAAGTGTGTGCCGCCTTCAGAACCATCTCATAGGCAGGTAACGCCAGCGGCACTTCCATTAGGCGCTTTGCTTCACTTTCGTAGTTTCCAAAATTTGCAAATAAGAGATCTGCGTTTGAGTGTTCGAAGTTGTAGCGGGATTGTTCAACTTCGTTTTGGTGATAAACATCACCATATGAAATTCCATCGGCCCAAACAAGATCATAAACATTGGAGCAATTTTGGATGTACATTGCTAAGCGTTCGATACCGTAGGTGATTTCGCCTAAGACAGGTTTGCAGTCTAGGCCACCTACTTGCTGGAAATAGGTGAACTGAGTAACTTCCATGCCGTTCAGCCATACTTCCCAACCTAAGCCCCAAGCGCCAAGAGTTGGATTTTCCCAATCGTCTTCAACAAAACGAATGTCATTTTGTTTTAGATCTAAACCGAGCGCTGCCAAAGAGCCTAAATACAACTCCAAAATATTTTCAGGGGCTGGTTTTAAAACAACCTGATACTGGTAGTAGTGCTGCAAGCGATTTGGGTTTTCGCCGTAGCGTCCATCTTTAGGCCGTCGCGATGGTTGCACATAAGCGGCTTTCCAGGGCTCAGGTCCAATTGCTCTTAAAAAGGTTGCGGTATGGGAGGTCCCAGCGCCAACCTCTAGGTCGATGGGTTGCAAAAGGGCACAACCTTGTTGGTCCCAATAATCTTGAAGTTTGAGAATGATTTGCTGAAAAGTAAGCATGATTAACCTGGCTAAGCCATTGATTTTACATGGCTAGCGCACTATGGAGTTAAAAATGCTCAAAAACGACGATGACGAATAAAGCCCCAGATTAGTAATGCTACTGAAAGACTTAGGATCGGCAGGTTGCCCCATCTAACATAAGGAGTTTGACCGCTATAGGGCTGGATTTTGGCGGCGAGTGTTGCTTGGGTAAATTCTGGAAGGTTTTGAAGCAATTTGCCGTCCGAGCCTAAGACGGCGGTGATGCCAGTATTAGTCGCTCTTAGGGCTGGCAGGCCTGTTTCTAAGGATCTTAATTGTGAGAGACGTAATTGCTGAGTAGGGGCTTGTGACTGACCAAACCAAGCTAAGTTCGTCATATTAACTAGCAAATGAACTGGCTCTTTATTGTGCTTTATACGTGAAGCTAGCTCACTCCCAAAGACATCTTCATAGCAAATTGTGATTGCTGCATTAACACTTGCTTGATTTTTGCGTTCAATGCTAAAAGGTTTTTGATCAAAGCTGCCTCGTGCAAAGTCACTTAAGGGAACATTAAATGCCTTGATAAACCAATGAAATCCTGGAGGTATAAATTCTCCAAATGGAACTAGATGAACCTTATCGTATTGATAGGGCGCAGTATTTGGTGACAAGCCAATTGCGCGATTGGTGTATTGCAATCCTTGATCGCTGGGAACTTCACCAACTAAACCAAGCAAGAGATTGCTGAGGCTTGTGTTGGAATAATTCTGCAAATAGTTTAACAATCCAGATGGAAGATTATTTTGTGGCCATGGAAAGGCAGTCTCAGGAATGATGATGAGATTAGCTGATTGTTTCTCAATTTCTGAAACATAAAAGTCAATCTGTTGACTAATTGCTTGCGGATTAAATTTGAGACTCTGCTCAAAATTACCTTGAATGAGGCGCACACTGATTGGCTCCCCAAAAGGCTTGGTATAGGAAATTTTTCCTGTAAATTGAATCAATGCAATTGTTGCGAGCAACATAACAGCGCGCTTGATGGGGTGGGTTCTTATTTGCAGAATTTCCCACGAAGCCCATACTACTAAAAATGTGCAGGCAAGACCGCCAAAGACTGGTGCAATGAGTGAGAAAGGTCCAGTAAATTGGTTTTCTGCCAACCCCATCCACGGGAAGCCAGTAAATATATAGCCACGTAAATATTCTGCAACTACCCAACTAGAGGCAAGTAATAAACCGGCAATCTGACTTTGCTTGAAATAGCGAATACTAAAAGTGGCCGCACAAAAATACGAGGCCATGTAAAGGGATAATAGTAAAACTGCGATAGCTGAGAGGATTGGATTCATACCCCCAACATCGTGCATGCTGATGTAGAGCCACCACAATCCAATCAGAAAATAACCGAGTCCAAAAATAAGTCCATAAGCGAAGTATTGCTTTGTTGTTTGCGACATCTCATTGCGTAGTAGCCACCAGACAATACTTAGAATCGGTAATTGATACCAACCACCATAGGGCAGTTCAGCAACAAGGGCAAGCAGTACGCCAAGTCCAAAAAGCGCAACCCCTGTCGAGATGCGTTGGGTAAATATCTTGTAAATGAGCAAGATTCGCCCTGGTCGGTTTATTGAGGTAATTGCCGGGCTAGCAGCACATGTATTTGTCGGGGATCGGCGCGCTGTATTACAAATTCAATGCCTTCAATGGTGATGTGTTCGCCTATTTTGGGAACGCGCCCTAAATGCTGAATCACCAAGCCAGCAACGGTATCAATATCGTCAATCGCAAAGTGTGTGCCGATCGTTTGGTTAAATTGTTCGAGCTCAGTCATGCCTTTAACTCGAATGTCGCCATTATCGAGCGCTATGATATTGTCTGCTTCTTCATCAATATCGTGTTCATCTTCAATATCGCCAACAATTTGCTCGAGAACATCCTCAATCGTAATAATGCCTGCTACGCCACCATATTCATCGACAACGATGGCTAAGTGATTGCGGTTGTCTTTGAAGTCGCGCAATAAAACACTTAATCGCTTAGATTCTGGTATGAATACTGCTGGACGTAACCAGTCTCGTATCTGAAAATCTTTTTCAGTTGCATGACGTAACAAGTCTTTGGCAAGCAGAATGCCAATCACGTTATCGCGTGTTCCTTCAAAGACTGGAAAGCGAGAGTGCGCAGCCTCAATAGCGGTTTTCATGAGATCTGCAAGAGGCTGGTTAATGTCGATCCAGTCGATTTGCGCTCGCGGTACCAAGATATCTCGCGCAGATAGTTGACCCACTTGAAAGACGCCTTCAATCATAGAAAGTGCATCAGCATCAATTAGACCCTCTGTTTGGGCTTCGCGTAGCGTTTCAATTAGTTCCTGGCGTCGCTCACTGGGGCTGGTTGGCTGTGGCGATAAGAAATCGGCCAATCGATCTAAAAGGGATTTGGGGTCAGGCATATAGCAAGAATAGCGTAGAAAGATGACAAATGAAAATTATGCGTTTAGGTAGGGATTGGCAAATCCAAGTGTTTTAAGGAGCTTAATTTCCAGAGCTTCCATTTTTTTTGCATCCCGATGGTTTTCATGGTCGTAACCCTGAGCATGAAGACATCCATGAATAATTAAATGCGCCAAATGGGCCTTTAATGTCTTCTCTTGATCCTTTGCTTCTTTTTGAATGATGGGCAAGCAAAAAATGATGTCTGCTGTGAGACTATCCTTTGAGCGCTCATACGGAAAAGTCAACACATTCGTAGCATAATTTTTTTTGCGAAAAGAAGCATTCAGCTTTTTGCCTTCAGCTGTATTTACAAACCGAAGGGTAATTAAACCTGACTTTACGTCCGTACCTTTGATCCATTTTTTGATTAGCGCTTCCGAGGCAGTCTTTTCAATAACGTTTTTAAGAGCTGCGCTAGCAAATTGAAGATCAATCATTAATTTAGCTGGCATGTACTTCTACCATCTCACCCCTGAGGGTGTAATTGAGTACTTCAGTAATTTTGATATCAACCATTTGTCCTGTGAGAGATTCAATTTCATCAGTGGGGGTAGCAAAGTGGACTACGCGATTATTCTCAGCTCTGCCTTGTAGATTAATCCCATCCTTTGCTAAACCTTCAACTAAAACAGTTTCAACATTGCCCAGCATTTTTTGACTAATCTGATTAGCTTGATCCTCAACAAGGGCAAGTAATGTTTGTAGGCGCTTTAATTTCACTTCATATGGCGTGTTATCACTTAGGTTTGCTGCGGGGGTTCCTGGGCGCGGACTAAAGATAAAGCAAAAACTGTTATCAAAGTTCAAGTCACGCACCATCTTTAGAAGCTTTTCAAAGTCAGCATCAGTCTCGCCAGGAAAGCCAACAATAAAGTCGCTAGATAGGGTTAGATCAGGGCGCACTGCGCGCATTTTTCGAATAATGCTTTTGAATTCAAGTGCCGTATAGCCGCGCTTCATAGCTGATAGCATGGCATCAGAGCCATGTTGTACTGGCAAATGTAGATGACTTACCAGTTTTGGCACCTTGGCATACACATCAATTAGGCGTTGTGTAAATTCTTTAGGATGGCTGGTGGTAAAACGGATACGCTCAACTCCCGGTATCTCGGCAATATATTCAATAAGTAAAGCAAAGTCGGCAAGCTCCGCAGTGTCACCCATTTTGCCTCGATAAGCATTGACATTCTGTCCAAGTAAAACAATTTCTTTGACTCCATTGGCAGCAAGTCCAGCAACTTCAGTCAAAACATCATCAAAGGGACGCGATACCTCTTCACCTCGCGTGTATGGAACAACGCAATAGCTGCAATATTTGGAGCAACCCTCCATGATCGATACATATGCTGAGCCACGAGTTTGGCGTGATGCTGGTAGTCGATCAAATTTTTCAATCTCTGGAAATGAGATATCAACCTGGGGAACTCCTGTTTTGCGGCGTTCGGCAATAAGATCGGTTAGACGATGTAGAGTTTGGGGTCCAAAAACAACATCGACATAGGGTGCACGACTAATAATTTGTTGACCTTCTTGGCTGGCGACGCAGCCGCCAACTCCGATGAGTAAGTTGGACCTTGTTTTTTTTAGTTCTCTTAGTCGCCCAAGATCAGAGAAAACTTTATCTTCCGCTTTTTCTCGTATAGAGCATGTATTAAGCAGAACAACATCTGCATCTTCTGGCGAGTTGGTCATTTCCATGCCTTCATCTGCATGGAGAAGGTCGGCCATCTTGCCCGAGTCGTACTCGTTCATTTGGCAACCAAAGGTTTTGATATAGAGCTTTTTCATATGCCGTTCTCAGATTTATAACTGGGGGCGAAGCTCAGATTTTACAGTGTATAGCGTTTGCTGAAGCTAAAGCAGTCGATAGGCAGCAATTGCTACTAGTGTGGGTGGTATTGCGGCTATCAAGAGATAGAGTGCAGAGACTGTGCCTCCAGGAAAGTAATTTCTTAATATTGCGATGCCTGCCGGGTTTGGTGCATTTGCGATTACCGTAAGGCCACCACCTGCAACTGCGCCGCCTACTAAAGCGAGTTTGAAATCTAGAGAAGTACCTGTTACCAATGATCCTAAATATGTCAGGGCGGCATTATCGGTAATTGCGGTTAAAGCCAGGCTGCCATAGAACACAGCCGTTGGACTCATCATCTCTAAAATCGGTTGTAGCCACCAACCTTGCAATCCACCAAGTACAACTAATCCAGCTAAGAAGAAGCCAACTAACAATGCTTCTTTAAGAATGAGTGGGCTTTGATATTTTGGATATGCGGTGGTGTAACCAATAAAGAATAAGAGTAGCCATACAAAAATAATGGGGTCATGTGCAAATACCACTACTCCCAATAAGAATAGTAAATGAACCGCAATCACAGTCAATGGAATTTTTTCCTGCTGGCTTGATGTGGAGGGATCAACAAGCTGGCGATGAAATAAAAGAGTTGCTACAAGAGCATTGGTGAATATGGCAATGCAGGATTCCATTCCAAAATTAGTAAACATGAATGCCGAGCTCCACCCCCATGTGGAAGCGACCATGAGTACTGGCGGGGCAGCAAAATTTGTAAGAGTGCCGCCAATAGATATGTTCACAAATAGAACACCTAGGGTGCCGAACAGCAATGATTTGGAGCATTGATGCCGATACACAAGGTCACGCAATAAAAATGCTGCTAAGGTCATAGCCGCTGGTTCGGTGATGAGGGATCCTAGAAGTGGTGTTAAACCGAGAGTCAGAAAGTACAGTGCTGGAGCACCCCTAATCCCTAGCAAGCGTTTTAACACCTTGGCTACAGCATGGAGTAGCTGTGTTGAAAAATGCAATATCGGTTTGCTGCCGGCGACGATCATGATGGCAAAAACAAACAAAGGCTCTGTGAAGTTTCGCTTGTTTAAGTAAGATTTAGCAGTGTGCAAATCTCCAATTAAAGAGATGTATATAACAAGGGCAGCCGCCCAAAAGCCAAATACAATTTCTACCTCTCCTAAGAGGTGCCAAAGGCCTGCATGTCTTGGCGAGCGTTTTGATAGAGATTCAAAATAGCCAGTGCAAAAAGTGTGTAAAACGGCAATTGCAAAAATAATGCTGGCACCAAGTTCTATAGGGGTAAAGTTCATAGGAGAATGTTAGCAGGTGACTCAAAAATAAAGAGAATTGTCACTTTAGGAGATTTTGGTGAAATTAAAGATTGGTTATAGGGCGTTAATTGATGCCGCCATGGAGAAAATTGAAACTGTTCCTCTAAAACAGGCACGAGAATTGCTCCAGGATTCGAATGTGGTGTTTGTAGATATTCGCGATATTCGAGAGCTTGAGCGCGAAGGAATGATTCCGGACGCATTGCATGCCCCACGGGGAATGTTGGAGTTTTGGGTAGACCCAGATAGCCCATACTACAAACCCATTTTTGGGGAGGGCAAGCGTTTCATTTTGTATTGCGCTTCAGCTTGGCGATCTGCTCTTGCTACGAAAACATTGCAAGACATGGGTCTTCCTGATGTCTGTCATTTAGAAGGTGGATTTAGTGCCTGGAAACAAGCCAATTTGCCGGTCGCAGAGAAGCCATCAAAATCATCTAAGAGTTAAGTTTTGCTAATGAATATTTAATCTATTTTGGAGACAGTATGAGAAAAGTAGTTTCGCAGTTTGGGAATGGGCCACTACAACAGAAATTGCAAACAGGTGATTTGCATTTTCTATCCGATGCCTACGCTAGCAATGGCGGGCAGGATACTGGCCCTACACCCCATGAATATCTGGGAGCGGCATTAGCATCGTGTACCAGCATGACATTAAAAATGTATGCGGGTCGTAAGTCGATGAACTTAGAAAATGCAATTGTGACGGTAGACATTGAACGTGCGAATGATGTTGAAATATTCACGCGCGACATCCAGTTGCAAGGCAATCTTACTGAAGATGAAAAAAATCGCTTAATGGAAATTGCAAATAAATGCCCAATACATAAAGCATTAGCAGGTGATATCCAAATAAAAACCCAGCTTGTAAGTTAATACAAGCTGGGTAGTTTTTGGTGACGCTGAGAGTAAGCGTTAGGTAAGTTTGTAATTAGTTTGGTGCGTTTGCTGGTTTGTTATTTTTTCCAGCGTTGTATCCAGCGTTGTATTCAGATGCCTGCTCTTTTTTGTAGGAATCATATATGTAGCCTGATGCCGCACCAACAGCTGCGCCACCAACGGCACCCCAGATTGGGTTGCCATGGAAAATGGCGGTACCGATAGCGCCAGCTGCAGCGCCAATACCAGCACCAGAGAGTGTGCGTTGTTCAGTATTGCTCATATTTGAGCAGCCAGCAATTGCAAGGGTTGCTACAGTAATCGCGATAATTTTTTTCATATCAACAGATCCTTTAAATTAAATTGAGTTCAGTGGATTGGTCGGATTATTTTCTGGCGCAAGGAAACTTCGCTGCCAAGAAACCTAAGAAAACACCGGCTGCTGGTTTGTCAGCGGTTTGTGGATTCTCTTGTCCAAACTTCACGAAATCAGCGATGACTTCATCGCGGGATGGGGCAGGTTGCTTTACACAGATAAATGGTTTTGCGCGCTGTGGATGACGCGTAGCCAAATAAGTGTCATAAATTGCGGTCGAGTAGCCAATACAAAAGCTTCTAGATTCTGGGCTTGCAGGTAATTTGCAGACATTTACCAGCTCTTGTGTGCTGAGAACCTTAACGCCTGCATTGCCTTGTGCCTGTGCCAAGCCAGAAAACGCTGCGATAGCAGTTAAAAAAATCAGGACTTTCTTCATGGGTTCTCCCTTAAGTGAATGTGAATCGATCATAAACCATCATTCTAGAGGATATATGCACTAAAAAAGTGCATATTGCACCTTAATAAGTTTATTTACTCCCCATAATGATGCAAAAAATAGAAGGGGGAAACAAGTGGAAATTTTGAAATCTGGCAGTGATGCTCTATTTATTTTGTTGGGTGCCATCATGGTGCTTGCAATGCATGCGGGTTTTGCATTTCTTGAGCTAGGTACTGTGCGTAAGAAAAACCAGGTAAATGCCTTGGTAAAAATCTTGGTGGATTTTGCAGTTTCTACGATTGCTTATTTCTTCATCGGTTACAGCATCGCATACGGAGTGAACTTCTTTTCGGGTGCAGAACTACTGGCTGAAAAAAATGGTTACGAGTTAGTGAAGTTTTTCTTTCTCCTTACTTTTGCAGCTGCAATTCCTGCCATTATTTCTGGCGGCATAGCTGAGAGAGCGAAATTTAATCCCCAATTGATCGCTACTTTTATTTTGGTTGGTTTCGTTTATCCCTTTTTTGAAGGCATTGCGTGGAATCAGCATTACGGTATTCAGGCATGGATTAAGGGTTTCACTGGCGAAGAGTTTCATGATTTCGCAGGTTCAGTAGTTGTCCATGCTGTTGGTGGTTGGATTGCATTGCCCGCTGTTATCTTGCTTGGCGCTCGCCGTGGCCGTTACACCAAAGAAGGACAAATCTCTGCGCACCCGCCATCCAGCATTCCCTTCTTAGCACTAGGCGCATGGATTTTAGCGGTGGGTTGGTTTGGTTTTAATGTGATGAGCGCGCAAACTATCGACAAGATCAGCGGTTTAGTTGCCTTGAACTCATTAATGGCAATGGTTGGTGGAACACTCGCTGCATGGGTGATTGGACGTAATGATCCAGGCTTTGCATACAACGGTCCGCTTGCTGGATTAGTTGCGGTGTGCGCGGGTTCTGATTTGATGCATCCAGTTGGCGCTTTGTTTGTTGGTTTGGTTGCCGGTGCTTTATTTGTATATATGTTTACCCTAGTCCAAAACCGTTGGAAGTTGGATGATGTATTGGGTGTTTGGCCTCTTCATGGATTGTGTGGACTTTGGGGTGGTTTAGCTGCTGGCATTTTTGGAACGAAGGCGCTTGGCGGAATCGGTGGCATTACTTTTACAGGTCAACTGATTGGTAGTCTGATGGGTGTGGGTATTGCCTTAGTGGGCGGCTTTGTAGTCTATGGTGTGCTGAAGGCGGTTATTGGTATTCGGATGTCTCAAGAGGAAGAGTTTGAGGGCGCTGATTTAAGCGTTCATCGCATTTCTGCCACACCAGATCGCGAACCTAACTGGTAAGTCATTTCAAGAGCCATACTGATATAGCCTGATTCATACCTATAATGGGTCATGGCTATATTTGAACTAGATGGAAATGCACCTCAACTCTCTGAGGGCGCTTGGGTTGCCGAAAGTGCTGAAGTCATCGGCAAAGTAGAACTTCATAAAGATGCAAACGTTTGGCCCAAGGTCGTCATTCGTGGTGATAACGATTTGATTCAGATAGGCGAGGGCAGCAATGTACAGGATGCATCTGTTTTGCATACTGATCCTGGTTATCCACTCACCATTGGGAAGAATGTCACCGTAGGTCATAAAGTCATGTTGCATGGATGTCAAATTGGTGATGGGAGTTTGATTGGTATTGGTGCAGTGATTCTTAATGGCGCAAAAATTGGCAAACATTGCTTAGTTGGTGCTGGTGCTCTCGTAACCGAGGGGAAAGAATTTCCCGATGGCTCAATGATTATTGGGTCACCTGCAAAAGCAGTGAAAGCTCTAAGTCCTGAACAAATTTCTGGGATTGGGGAGATCGCGGCACGCTATGTGAAAAATGCGCAACGCTATCAGAAGACGCTAAAAAAGATTTCTTAATTCTATTCAATTGTTCCTTTGCTCTACGTATTCAATGTAGTCCTTCCAGTTTTTGCACTCATACTGATTGGGTATGTTTGCGGGCGTACTGGTAAGTTAGGAGAAAGTGCCTCGATTGAGCTGAACCGATTTGTCGTTTGGTTGGCACTTCCAGCACAGCTTTTTAATTTTGCCGCCAATAGCGGATGGCAAACCCTTTGGCAGCCAGGCTTTATAGCCGCCTTTTTCTTTAGCTGCCTCATTGTTTTTATAGCAGTTCTTGTCATTAGCTACTGTAAGAGCAAAGATTTAGCTGCGGCAAGTTTTCATGGATTAAGTGCGTCCTACTCAAATACGGGCTACATGGGTATACCGCTTTGCGCTCTTGCATTGGGCCAAGAGGGAATGGCTCCTGCAATCATTTCAACTTTTATTGTGTTTGTAATGTTTGCATTAGTAACAGTATTAATCGAGATCGATATTCTGTCGCATAAAAAACATCATGAGATATTGTTCAGTGTATTGAAGTCACTCTGTGCCAATCCATTGTTGGTTGCACCAGTTGCCGGTTTGCTGTGGGCATCCTCTGGCCAAACCTTATATGAGCCTATTGCCCAAGTGATTACTTTCTTGGCGGCTGCGGCAACACCGTGCGCTTTGGTATCAATTGGATTGTTTCTGTTGCAAAAGAGCAAAGCCTCGGCTAGTCAGACATGGGGTATCAGCATTGCGAAGTTAGTTTTCCAACCTCTAGTTGCTTGGTTGATTGCAGGGCCCATCTTAAACTTGCCAACACTTTGGTTAAATGCGATTGTGATTTTGAGTGCACTTCCAACAGGTACGGGCCCTTTTATGTTGGCTCAGTATTACAAGGCTGATAGCAGTGTGATATCGCGAGTGGTATTAATTACTACGATTGGCTCTTTATTAACGCTATCCTTATTTTTGTGGTGGAATGCTGGGGTTTGAGCCTTCTGCGTCTAATTGCTTCTCCCAAGAGGCATCCATAAAAGCATGCAACTTTAAGCACTCGTGCAAAATTTTGACTAGAGTCGGATACATACTCAAATCCATACCGCTACTGAGTGCATTGAATAACTGGGGTATTAGACAAACTTCAACCAGTCCCGGTTGATCCCCGGATGCAAATCGCCCAACACGAGTATCGGCGCTGAGTTGTTTTTCTAAACTGTTTAGACCTAACTCTATCCAGTGCTGATACCAAGCATCTTTTGTTTCATTGGTGCTGCCAACATTTTTTACTAGATATCGTAGTACGCGCAAATTGTTAATGGGATGAATATCACAAGCAATATCCATTGCCAAAGATCGAACCCAAGCACGATCACTTGGTAATGGGGGTAAAAGAGATGGGCTGGGGTACATCTCTTCTAGATACTCAATAATAGCCAGCGATTGATGAATACTGACTTTGCCATCTTCAAATAGGGGCACTAGATGAGTTGGATTCTTTTCTGAGTAGTCTGGACTAAATTGTGCGCCACCACTTTTAGTAAGGTGAACTGGAATGGTGTCGTAGGGGATGCCCTTAAGGTTTAAGGCAATACGAACACGGAATGCGGCTGAGCTGCGCCAAAAGCTATAAAGCCTAGGCTTGGAATTTGAGGTCGTGGTCATATTACGGTTTTAATCAATAAGTTGCTCTCAGTATATGCAGGGCAATGCATTTGGATGAAGTTTATTTAAAGTGTTTTAGACTGATCTTTATGGAACATATTCAATTTTGGGTTGGCGTCATCGCAACCATGGCATTTGCGGTAACTGGCGTATTGGCGATTGCGGATCGCGGAGTCGATCTTTTCGGCGTATTGGTGTTGGGCTTAATCACTGCGATTGGGGGTGGCACTATTCGCGACATTATTTTGGAAGCCCCTGTTTTTTGGTCTGAGAATCAAATATACGTTTGGCTTGCTCTTGGAGCAAGTGTTCTGACATTTGTTGCCGAATCTTTTTTTACGCAACCGCAAATTTATCGTTGGATGCTTTACATCGATGGTTTTGGTGCGGCCCTTTTTGGAATACAAGGTGCTGATAAAGCATCCAGTATGAATTTCGGGCTACCGGTTGCTCCCGTGATTCTGGGTGTGATTACCGCCATTGGTGGTGGTTTAATCCGAGATGTTTTGGCTGGAAGAAAAACCCTCATCATGTCGCACGAACTTTATGCCATCCCTGTGACTTTGGGGTGTTGCGTTTACGTTTTGATTCTGAATTTTTTACCTCAATTTACAGTCGAGGGTTCTGTGCTCTGTATGTTGGGGATATTTGGATTGCGCGCAGCTGCCATTCATTGGGATCTGCGCGTGCCCAAATTGTTTATTACTAAAACGCGCTAACTGCACCATCACTGCGCGGATCCCATCCGCCACGGAGTATTCCTGAGGGTTCACGAATGATGCAGCCTGCATGACCAACTGTCTCATCAAATGCATCAAGCATTTCGATTTCGTGACCCAAAGCATGTAACTCTTTTGCAACCCATGGACTAAAGCGAGATTCGAGTTTGAGGCTGTCACTTGTCTGCCCCCAAGTGCGACCCAATAACCAGCGGGGACGACTAATGGCATCTTGTGGATCAAGCCCATAAGTGGCCGTGCGAGTGAAAACCGCGCATTGAGTTTGCGGTTGACCATCACCACCCATAGTGCCGTACACCATTGAGCGACCATCTTTAAATAAAGCCATGGCTGGATTCAGTGTATGAAATGGTTTGCGATAGGGCTCAAGATGATTGAGTGTTTTTGGATCCAGAGAAAAACTACAACCACGGTTCTGCCAATTAATTCCAGACTTAGGTAGAACAATGCCTGCGCCAAATTCGTGATAGATGCTTTGGATAAAGGAAACGCAGTTGCCTTCACCATCAATTACGCCCATCCAAATCGTATCGGCAGGACCCTTACCTTGACCCCAAGGTAAAGCTTTATCGGGATCAATATTCTTGGCAAGCTTTTTCAGAAAAGCTGGGGATAAGAATGATTGCGCATTCTTAGTCATGTAAGCAGGGTCCGTAACAAATTGGTCGCGAATCTTAAATGCCTGCTTAGTTGCTTCAACACAGTGATGCACATATTCGGCGCTATCGACTTTGAAGCGCTTCAGATTTAATTGGTCCAAGATGCCAACAATCATGAGAGAGACCACGCCCTGCGTAGGCGGAATCATGTTGTAGACATTACCCATGCTGTGTTTAAGCTCGAGTGGGTCAATCAGCTTTGCTTGATGACGATGGAGATCAGCTAAACGAAGAGGGCTTCCAATATCAGTCAGTTCTTTGCTGATTAACTCTGCAAGTTCACCGCGATAGTAATCATCTGTTCCTTTTTCAGCAATCTGTCGTAATGTTTTTGCAAGGCGTGCTTGTTTAAATATGCTTCCAACAGCCGGTGCTTTTCCATTAACTAAAAATGTTTTCGCAAACCCTGGAATTGATTTCAGTTCCTCCCGTTTTTTTGCTGTCAGGCTGGATTGGCTGTAAGTAACAGGCACCCCAGTTTCGGCATAGTGAATGGCATCTGCCAGTAATCTTGATAGCGGTATCTTGCCTCCCAAGCCTTGCTTGGAAAGTTTGTGAGCAGCACCCCAACCAGAAATCGTTCCTGCAACCGTGTTGGCGGCTACTGGACCTCTAAAGGGAATTGCTTTGGTAATGCCGCGCTCTCTGTACCACTCTTTTGTTGCCAAGCCAGCAGCAGCACCGCAAGCATCAATTCCACCCATGGCTTTGCCAGGAGAGTGCATAACCCAGAAGGAGTCACCACCAATCGAATTCATATGTGGATAAACAACAGCGATAGTTGCCGCCGCAGCCACCATGGCTTCCAATGCGTTACCGCCTTCGCGAAGAACTGCTAAGGCTGATTCTGAAGCGAGGGAGTGCGGTGCTACTGCCATCCCCCGAATACCCCACTTTGACTGCATGTAGACCCCTTCTTATTGGACTTATTTTTTATTTATTTTCTCGCAATTGACGCTCGATTTCTGAACTAGAGTCTACCGTGATTTCATTTTGTTCAACTCCAGCTAGTGGATCGATAGATGGTGCATTGATATCGATTGCTGCTGTTGGCTTATCGACAAAATAAGTAACGGTTTCTGGAACAAAAATAATAATTGCAACCAGAATCAGCTGTAGAGCTACCCATGGTAGTGCGCCGTAGTAAATGTCAGAGCTCTTGAGCGACTTTGGTGCAACCCCGCGCAGGTAAAACAAGGCAAATCCGAAGGGCGGATGCATAAAAGAGGTTTGCATATTTGCACCGAGTAGCACCCCAAACCAAATGAGGTCAATCCCAAGTTTTTCTGCAACGGGGGCCAGCAGTGGAATGATGATGAAAGCAATTTCAAAATAGTCCAAGAAGAAGGCTAAAAAGAATACAAACACATTCACCACAATTAAGAAGCCCACTTGACCACCTGGTAAGCCGGACAGGAGATGCTCAATCCAGAGGTCACCATCAACGCCGCGGAATGCTAAGCCAAATACAGTGGATCCAATGAGAATGAATATCACCATCGCATTAATGCGCATCGTGGAAGTCATGGCTTCCCAAACCAAAGGCTTTTCTAAACGTTTGTTCATGGCAGCAAGAACTAATGCGCCAACAGACCCCATAGCGCCACCCTCAGTGGGAGTCGCAAGGCCCATTAAGATGGTGCCAAGCACTAGGAAGATCAATGCGATTGATGGAACGATCCCCCACAAAATTCGCTTAAAGAGCTTCCAATCGATTTTTGGGCGTGCCTCGGGCGGAAGTGCTGGCACATCTTGTGGTCTAAAAATGGATAAGAAGAAAATAAACAAACAAAACAAGACCACTTGAATAATCGATGGTCCAATCGCGCCGGCATACATGTCACCAACAGATTTACCTAATTGATCTGCCAATACAATCAAGACAAGTGAAGGTGGAATCAGTTGGGTAATCGTTCCTGATGCTGCAATCACGCCAGTGGCTACGCGCGGGTTATATCCATAACGCAACATGATTGGTAGCGAGATAAGACCCATGGCAATTACTGACGCCGCAACTGTTCCTGTGATGGCTCCAAGAATTGCTCCAACAATAATGACTGCGTATGCTAGGCCGCCACGAATCGGACCAAACAGCTGACCCAAGCCCTCAAGCATGTCCTCTGCCAATCCACACTTCTCTAGAATCGCGCCCATGAAGGTAAAGAAGGGAATCGAGAGTAATAAATCATTCGAGAGAATTCCGAAAACTCGGTCTGGCAGCGCTTGCAAGAAAGTGGGCTGAAACATACCCATTTCGATGCCAATAAAAGAAAAGAATAAGCCAACAGCACCTAGAGAGAATGCGGCAGGATATCCAATCAGTAAAAATACAATCAGGCCCCCAAACATGATGGGGGCCATCAGATCATAACTAATCATTGCAAGGGTCTTTCGTACTTAGGATCGATCTGAATCATGCCAATAATGGCCGCATAGCGTTTGATGATTTCAGAGATACCTTGAAGGGTTAACAAAAAGAAACCTAATGTAATCACGCCTCGCACTGGCCAGCGAATGAGGCCACCAGGATTGCTGGAGGTTTCGGCTTGAATTACTGAGGTGATAAAAAATTCCCAGGAATACCAGCCAATAATGATCGTCATTGGTAGGAAGAAAATAATTCCACCCCAAAAATCTAACCAAAGACGTGCTTTGTTGGGATAAAGCGCATAAAGCACGTCAACCCTGACATGCTCATTTAGGCGAAATGTAGTGGCAGCGCCAAACATCACCATACCTGCGAACAAATACCATTGAGCCTCTAACCAACCGTTTGAGCTGATGTTAAAGCCGTATCTGATCAGCGCATTTCCAGTGCTGACCAGTACGGCGATAAGAACCATCCAGCTTGCTAAAACTCCAAAACGGTCATTCAGGCGATCAACGAAATTTGCAAAAACTAAAAATTGTTTTGGCATTTTGCTCGTCTCGCTGAAATTTATTTAACTGGGTTGCTTAGCATGAAGCTCATCAGTGTTTGTTCTGCAACCTTATTCCACAACATCTGATCATTGCGGAATTTTTTCCAAGGTTCGTATATCTTCTTGAACGATGGATTCTTGGCGGCTTCTTCCTCATACATTTCAAAGGCAGCCGTTGATGCTGCTTTCATAATTTCCGTGGAATATGACTGCAACTTGACGCCATTCTTAATCAAGCTTTGTAAGGCAATTGGATTTTTGTAGTCATACTCAGCCATCATGTCGATATTGCATTCAGCACAGGCCGAAGCAAGAGCTTCTTGATACTGCTTAGGAAGTTTTTCCCATTCTTTGATGTTGACGTACATGGAGTACATCGAGCAAGCCTCCCACCAACCAGGGTAGTAGTAAAAGGGCGCAATTTTGTAGAAGCCTAATTTTTCGTCATCATATGGCCCAACCCATTCGGCTGCATCAATCACGCCTTTCTCAAGGGCGGGGTAGATATCACCACCTGCGATTTGTTGTGGAATAGCGCCAAGACGGGCCATCACCTCGCCACCTAGGCCTGCAATACGCATCTTGAGGCCTTTGAGGTCCGCAACGGTCTTAACGGGTTTTTTAAACCAACCACCCATTTGGGTTCCAGTGTTACCCGCAGGAAAAGAAATGATGTTGTAGTCACGTAAGAACTCGCGCTGAAGTTTTAAGCCACCACCCCAATACATCCAGGCATTTTGTTGGCGTTGGTTCATGCCAAATGGCACGGTAGTGTCAAACGCAAAAGTTTTATTCTTTCCTACAAAGTAGTAGCCTGCTGTGTGGGTACATTCCACGGTACCCTGTTGGACAGCATCAACGGTACCGAAAGCCGGCACAATCTCGCCCGCACCAAAAATACGAATTTGAAACTTTCCATCCGTGAGTGCGGCTACGCGCTTGGAAATAAACTCACCGCCACCATAAATGGTGTCTAAGCTTTTCGGAAAACTAGAAGCACAACGCCACTTTACTTCGGGCATGGATTGGGCAATTGCAGGTGCAGCCAAAACGCCTGCTGCTGCGCCAAGTGCGGTTTTACCTAAAAAGTCACGTCTTTTCATTTGATTTGCTCCTTATGTAATATTTATTTGGGATGTTGCTAGTAAAGCTATGTGCCAACTTCAATAATCATTAAAGCGAATTGCAATAAGACAAATACAGGGTTTTGCACTTGGGTTGCGCTGAATGCACCTTGCTAGGGCGACTTGCTATTAAATAGTGCAAATCCATGAAGACATCATGGATTAAATGCGTTGCATCAAATCCACATTTCTCGGGAAAACCCCGACTCTATTTGATGGGGAATTACCCTAACTAGTGGATTTCTTTAATTTTTTTCACAGCATAATCAATCCGTTGTTTTTTACTTCAATAAAAATAGTTAGGAGCTACGGATGTCAACAGCACATAAAGCAGCCCCAATGACCGCTGAAGAACGCAAAGTTATTTTTGCATCTTCTTTAGGAACGGTTTTTGAGTGGTACGACTTTTATTTATACGGTTCACTTGCCGCGGTTATCGCTAAGCAATTCTTCTCAGGCCTAGATGCTGGCTCAGCCTTCATTTTCGCTTTGTTAGCATTTGCTGCCGGTTTCATCGTGCGTCCATTCGGCGCTTTGGTGTTCGGTCGTTTGGGCGATTTGATTGGTCGCAAATATACCTTCTTGGTAACCATCTTATTGATGGGTGGCGCGACTTTCATCGTCGGTATTCTGCCTAACTACGCAACCATTGGTGTTGCTGCTCCAGTTATCTTGATCGCATTACGTATGCTTCAAGGTTTGGCTTTGGGTGGTGAATACGGTGGTGCCGCGACTTATGTTGCAGAACATGCTCCTAATGGTCGTCGTGGTGCGTACACAGCTTGGATTCAAACCACAGCTACTTTAGGCTTGTTCTTATCCTTGCTCGTGATTTTGTTCACACGTGAATTTACTGGCCCAGACTTTGACGTTTGGGGCTGGCGTGTTCCTTTCATCGTTTCTATCGCATTGTTGGCGATCTCTGTTTGGATTCGTTTGTCCATGAATGAGTCACCAGCTTTCAAGAAGATGAAAGAAGAAGGCAAATTATCAAAAGCTCCTTTGTCTGAGTCATTCGGTCAATGGAAGAACTTGAAGATTGTTATCTTGGCATTGTTTGGCTTGGTCGCAGGTCAGGCGGTGGTTTGGTATACCGGTCAGTTCTACGCTTTGTTCTACCTCACTCAAGTATTGAAGGTGGATCCAAAGACTGCAAACTTGTTGATTGCCGCCTCACTAGTGATCGGCACACCATTCTTCGTGGTGTTTGGTAGCTTGTCAGATAAGATCGGTCGTAAGATCATCATTATGGGTGGTTTGTTATTGGCTGTAATTACTTACATTCCAAATACCCCAGTTTCTGTTTTCAATGCTTTGACTCACTTCGCTAACCCAGCGCTAGAAAAAGCAATGTCTACAGCGCCTGCAACAATTACAGTTGATCCAGCGCAATGTACTTTCCAGTTCAACCCAACTGGTACTGCGAAGTTCACTAGCTCTTGCGACATTGCAAAACAGGTGATGGCGTCTAACTCTGCTAGCTACTCCACCATTCCAGCCCCAGCAGGTACTAATGCTGTTGTGAAGATTGGTGATATTGAGGTTCCAGGCTACACACCAGTAGGTATGGACCCTGCCGAAGCGAAAGCAAAAGATGCTGAATTTAAGAAAGCTATTCGCGAAGCTTTGAACAAAGAAGGCTATCCAACTAAAGCTGATCCAGCGCAAATTAATTATGTTGCTGTATTGCTCCTGTTGGTTTACTTGGTGATTTTGGTGACCATGGTTTATGGCCCAATCGCAGCGATGTTGGTTGAGATGTTCCCAACCCGCATTCGTTACACCTCTATGTCATTGCCATACCACATTGGTAACGGTTGGTTCGGTGGCTTATTGCCAACAATCTCCTTTGCCTTGGTTGCGCAAAACGGCAATATTTACTACGGCCTCTGGTATCCAATCGTGATTGCTGCGATGACATTGGTAATCGGTACATTGTTCGTACGTGAAACCAAAGATGTAGATATCTATGCACGTGACTAAATATATTTAGTCTGCAGTAAGTTAAACCCGATCAGAAATGATCGGGTTTTTTATTTCAATCCCAAAGATCTTTTTGATTGCGCTTAGCGAGAAGATTTTGGTTTTGTTGGGCAATCGAAGTGTGTCTTGGGCCTGGGATAAGCTGAATTTTTGCCCCTGCAGACACTATTCCAGTTTTGAGTACCCGCAAATACCAGCCACTATAACCAGATTGAACCATAGCCTTAGCGGCACCCTTATAGCCAAGCGCTGCATTGAACTTAAAGCATGGTTCACGCAATTTAGTGACAGCGAACTGTAATTCACCGATCTCCAGTTTGTCACCGACAAATACTTCAGTTTCGAGTAGACCCTCAATCGTAAAGTTTTCACCAAGAGCACCATGTTGAAGAGTAATCGGTTTTTTGGTTTCTCGAGTTAGTAATTCATTCCAAAATGCGTAATGTTCTGCTGGGTAAACGTAAACTGCCTTTTCAAGGCCGCCATGCACATTCAGATCTGCTTGTTCATCACCTTTAACACCAAGATTATTGATCTGAACAGCCATTGGGTTTTGTAGGTTGCTGATACTAACCTTACGAATTGCTGAGGGAACAGACTTGTAATCTGGGTGGTGATTACCAAATAAAGGCGTCACCTTGCCAGAGGAAATAGAGAGCAATCGCATTAGCTAAAGATTAGTAATTTGCATTAATAACGACAACGCGCATCACTCTTGTATTTTGTGTAATAGACAATGAGGTCAGCATCGGATTTGTATTGCGTGTAATAGATCACAGCACGTGCATCACTTTTATATTTTGTATAAAACCACACGCCAGGTTCGTTATCACTGGAGTATTGGGTCTCATAAACAACGCAATTGGCTTCCTAAGGGTATTTCGTGACGAAGACTTTTGCATTGGCCTCCGATGGGTAGTTGGTGATGAAGATTTGAGCGGCAAATGCCCTTAAGGGTACAAAAGCGATCAAAATAAACAATAAGAGTAATTTTGAGAGGGACGTTTTCATGTGCCTATATTACGGTTTATGGTCTTAGCCTTTACAGAATGGGGTGGATTAGTTCGGCCGGTTAGAGCGACGGAATCATAACTTGCAAGGTCCTTAGGTTGCCAACCCTTTCCCAAATAAAATCAATAAGTTAAAAAATCTTGGTCTTCGCCGTGTTACACCCCATATGACATGCCGCCCGCAAAGTACGATAAATAGGGCTTTCTTGGAAGAAACCCTGTAACCAGACGACTTGGAGCCGAGGGTAGTGGCGGAAGTTGTCGTTTAAAACGACAAAAATCTAGTAATTGCTTTTGGGCTTTTGTTGCCCAATTATCAAATTACGAAACTTCACAAATGCCTCATGATGGTCTAACTTATCAATAGCTTCAATCTCAGTTTGGTCATTACTGAATTTTTAAGCAATCACCTGGTATTTTCCAACGACATGCTCGATCGAGAGTATTTAGTGTGGTTTCAAGATATTGTCCTATGAATAATCTTGTTTTTGAGTCGATCAACGAGACCAATAAATAATGTTTAGATGAGTGATACTATTTTGGTGTCATCATAAAACCCTACCAAAGGGAGTAGACAAATGAATTACTCAAGATATTTCGCATGGCTCTCCACATTGGTATTGGCGACCTTCTTCTTTTTTTACAGTATTCCACTGGCGATTCTTTTTGGCGCGCTATTTTTAGTGGGTCTTACAGATGTTATTCAAAATCGCCATTCTATTTTGCGCAATTACCCATTGATTGGCCATCTGCGTTTTTTACTTGAATATATTCGCCCAGAAATTCGTCAATATTTCCTCGAGGATGATGAAGAAAAAATTCCCTTTTCAAGAAATCAAAGAGCGATGGTCTACAGTCGTTCTAAGAAGGTAAATGACAAAAGAGGGTTTGGCTCAACCAAATTAATGTATGGGCAAGATGGAGAGTGGTTGGGGCACTCTAATGCCCCACTACATCCCGACCCTGTGACATTTAGGATCCAAGTGGGCGGACCAAGTTGTTTGCAGCCCTATTCACTTTCCATATTCAATATCTCAGCAATGAGTTTTGGCGCACTCTCCTCAAATGCAATCAGAGCTTTAAATAAGGGTGCAAAGTTGGGTGGTTTTGCGCACGATACTGGCGAAGGGTCGATATCTCCATATCACCGAGAATTTGGTGGAGATATTATTTGGGAAATTGGTTCAGGTTATTTTGGCTGTCGAAATGATGATGGAACTTTCTCCGAGGAAAAATTTGCAGCGCAAGTTGTAGATCCGCAAATTAAGATGGTCGAGATCAAGCTCTCTCAAGGTGCCAAGCCAGGTCATGGCGGCGTCTTGCCCGGACCTAAGGTAACTGCTGAAATTGCCTTAACACGTGGAGTGCCTATTGGTCAAGATTGCGTTTCTCCGGCTAAGCATTCGGCATTTTCTTCGCCTATAGAGTTGATGCAATTTATCGCACGTTTACGAAAATTAAGCGGTGGCAAGCCTATTGGCTTCAAATTGTGTATTGGTCAGCCTTGGGAGTTCTTTGGAATTGCAAAGGCGATGCTGGAGACGGGTATTAGCCCTGACTTTATTGTCGTCGATGGTAGCGAAGGTGGAACTGGCGCAGCACCAGTGGAGTTTACCGATCATGTGGGCATGCCATTGCGCGAAGGCTTACGCTTAGTTCATAACACTTTGGTTGGTATCGGTAAGCGAAAAGAAATAGCTATAGGCGCTTCTGGAAAGATTATTTCTGCTTATGACATTATTAGAGCGCTTGCTTTAGGTGCGGATTGGTGTAATTCAGCCAGAGGGTTTATGTTTGCCTTGGGATGTATTCAATCAAGATCTTGTCATACCGACAAATGTCCAACAGGGGTTGCAACACAAGATCCGCTTCGTCAAAAAGCTTTGGTTGTACCTGATAAGGCAGAGCGTGTTCACGCCTTTCATAAGAATACGATTACATCTCTTTCTGAGTTGATTGGTGCGGCTGGGCTCATGCATCCCAAGGAAATAACAGCTGATTACCTGATGTGCAGAGACGCTTCAGGTAGTGCAATACCGTTTTCCTCTAAATTGCCAACTGTAAGTGCAGGCGCCTTATTGCAAAGGGTTGATGGTCAATCTCATTTGCCTCAGGAGTATGAGTTGTACTGGAAGAGGGCCTTAACGAATAAATTTGGATTGGCTTCAGCAGATTAAATTTTTTAATGTGCGTTTTACTGTCGTTTTAAACGACAAATTCTGTACACAAGGTGTATACCGTTCCTAAATCGTGAAAATGACCGTTTTCAAAGACGACAGAATCTAAGTTATTTCACATAGCGATATGGAGTGAAATTTGCTACAATCACTCCTTCGGCGAATTAGCTCAGCTGGTTAGAGCGACGGAATCATAATCCGCAGGTCCGGGGTTCAAATCCCTGATTCGCCACCAAATCTAAAAGCCATTGCCCAGCGGCAGTGGCTTTTTTCTTAAGATGGCTGGATATTAAGATATGGCTAAATTTTGGAACTTTGTCTTTTTTCAGCTTGGCTGGTTTGCTTGTGTGCTGGGCGCGGCCAATCAACAAGTCTTTTGGGCGGTGCTTGTCACTTCGGCCTATATTGCTTTTCATGTCTGGTATCTGAATGAGCCTAAGGAGTCGCTAGGTCTGCTAAGCAAAGCCTTGCTCTATGGCATTGTTACTGACAGCCTCTTGGTGCAGCTCGGTTATTTGAATTTCCACGATTCTTGGCCTACTAGCCATCTTTCTCCTGTCTGGATGTGGGTTCTATGGATTCTGGTAGCCACCACTATCAATGGATCACTTTCTTGGTTGCGGGGCAGACCCATTTTGGGAGCTTTTTTGGGTGGTATTTGCGGTCCAATGTCCTACGAGGCTGGTATAAGAATGGGGGCTGGATCTTGGGGTTCTGGTAGCCAAACAATCGGCTTAATGTTGGTTGGAGTGGTCTGGGCATTCGCTATTCCACTCTTTTTCTATTGGGATCGAACCCCAGTTGAGCATGGATTAGTTGGAAATACGTAAATTCTTTAGAAAAGTCGCTTGCAAAGGATACTGTTTTTATATACAGTAACTCTTAAGTTGTTAGAAAGTAGATAAAACTTTGGGAAATAGCCCAATAAAAAGCGAAAAAGGAATAAAAAATGGCCTTGGATGATAAAAGAAAGTCAGCCTCCTCAGAATTTGAGGGAATGAGTGGAGACAAGCAAAAGGCGTTAACAGCAGCTTTAGCGCAAATTGAAAAGCAATTTGGCAAGGGCTCAATCATGAGATTGGGCGATGCTGAAATTAGTCAAGATATTCAGGTGGTCTCCAGCGGTTCATTGGGTTTAGATATTGCACTCGGCGTTGGTGGTCTTGCACGTGGTCGCGTAATTGAAATTTATGGACCTGAATCATCCGGTAAAACTACTTTAACTTTGCATGCGATTGCAGAAATGCAAAAGCTTGGTGGAACCTGTGCATTTATTGATGCTGAACACGCGTTGGATGTTCAATACGCCGGAAAGTTGGGTGTTGATGTAAACAACCTATTGATTTCCCAACCAGATACTGGTGAGCAGGCTTTGGAAATTGCAGACGCATTAGTGCGTTCTGGCTCGATTGATCTAATCGTAGTTGACTCAGTCGCTGCATTGGTCCCGAAGGCTGAAATTGAAGGCGACATGGGCGATTCTTTACCAGGTTTGCAAGCGCGTTTAATGAGTCAAGCATTGCGCAAATTAACTGGTGCAATTAAGCGTACCAATACAACAGTCATCTTCATTAACCAGATTCGCATGAAGATTGGTGTGATGTTTGGTTCTCCAGAAACGACTACTGGCGGTAATGCCTTGAAGTTCTATGCTTCCATGCGTTTAGATATTCGTCGTATTGGCAGCATCAAGAAAGGCGATGAAGTTGTTGGTAATGAAACTCGTGTGAAAGTCGTGAAGAATAAGGTTTCCCCGCCTTTCCGTGAGGCCATTTTTGACATTATGTATGGTGCTGGCATTTCAAGAGAAGGTGAAATTATTGATATGGGCGTCGAAGCCGATATCGTTGAAAAATCGGGATCTTGGTATAGCTACAACGGTGATCGGATTGGTCAAGGGAAAGACAATGTGCGCGAGTTCTTGAAAGAGAATCCAGAAATCGCTAAAGACATCGAAGCAAAAATCCGCGAGAAACTAGGCGTTAAAACTGGATCTGCTGTAGTGACAGATGTCTTAAGCGAGGAAGAAGAAGTCGAATAACGCAGTAGAGTTATTACATGACAGAAGTCAGTAGTAAAAAGCCCAAACAAAGCCCGAGTCTCAAAGCTCGGGCTTTGCGTCTTTTATCTTTACGAGAATACAGTCGCAAAAGTTTGGCGGCAAAGCTAGCTGAGTCAGAGGCACGCTGGGCGAAATTGACTGAGTTTGAGCTCAATCCACAAGCTAGCGCCTCGAACATTGATGCGGTTCTAGATGATTTTGAAGCTCGAGGTTGGTTATCTGACGAGCGTTTTGCAGAAGCGTTGGTTCGACGCCGTAGTGAGCGATACGGTACCCGGAAAATTCAGGAAGACCTGCAAAGAGCAGGTGTAGATGCCCAGCAGTCAGCCCAACTCTTGGCCGATTTGAGGGAAACGGAGTTTGAGCGTGCTTACGGACTTTGGTCCAAAAAATATGGGGTAAAAGCGCAAGACCAGAAGGAGCGTGCAAGGCAATATCGCTTCTTGGCCAGCAAGGGATTTGGTCTAGATGTGGTGGCAAGGATTATTGGTGGCCAGACCCCCGATTAGGGCAATTACGGATCAGAAAACCCTATTTGCGGCATTGCAACATGATAGACTTAGGAAGTCGGTCAAGCCGTTCGCATTTATTCAAAAATTGGCTAATTTAGCTATTTCCAGAGTAAGTATGGGATTTTGGCGACATTGTTTTTAAATCCACATCGCTTGCTAAAAAAGATACCGTTTCGGAGTCATTATGAAAATTCATGAGTACCAAGGCAAAGAACTTCTGCGCCAATTTAATGTGCCTGTTCCAAACGGCATTCCTGCATTTAGTGTTGATGAGGCAGTAAAAGCCGCAGAAAAACTAGGCGGCCCAGTATGGGTTGTGAAAGCTCAGATTCATGCTGGTGGACGCGGTAAGGGTGGTGGTGTGAAGTTGGCTAAAAGTATGGATGAAGTGAAGAAATATGCTTCTGAAATCTTGGGCATGCAACTCAAGACACACCAAACTGGCCCTGAAGGTCAAAAAGTAAATCGCCTCTTAATCGAAGATGGTGCAGATATTAAAAAAGAGTACTACTTCAGTATCGTTACTGACCGTGCGACACAAAAGAATGTGATCATGGCTTCTAGCGAAGGTGGTATGGATATTGAGGAAGTAGCAGAGTCACATCCAGAAAAAATTATTAAAGTATTTGTCGATCCATTGGTCGGATTGACTGATGCAGATTGCGACATTGTGGCAAAAGGCATTGGTGTTCCTGAAGCCTCCATTCCAATGGCCCGCGACGTCTTCAAGAACTTATACAAAACCTATTGGGATACAGACGCATCTCTAGTAGAAATCAACCCATTGATCCTTGAGGGTAATGGCAAGATCAAGGCTTTGGATGCTAAGTTCAACTTTGACCCAAATGCATTGTTCCGTCATCCAGAAATCGTGGCCTATCGCGATATTGATGAAGAGGATGCTGCAGAAATTGAAGCTTCTAAATTTGATCTTGCTTACATCTCTTTAGATGGCAATATTGGTTGCTTGGTGAATGGAGCAGGTTTGGCGATGGCAACAATGGACACCATTAAGTTATTTGGTGGTGAGCCAGCAAACTTCTTGGACGTTGGTGGCGGTGCTACTGCAGAAAAAGTAACCGAAGCATTCAAGATCATGTTGAAAAACAAGAGTGTTGAAGCAATTTTGGTCAACATCTTTGGCGGAATTATGCGTTGTGATGTGATTGCTGACGGTGTTGTTACAGCATGTAAAGCAGTAAACCTCACAGTACCTTTGGTGGTGCGCATGAAAGGTACAAATGAAGAGCTCGGTAAGAAGATTCTTGCTGACTCAGGTTTGCCAATTATTAGCGCCGACTCAATGGCTGAAGCTGCTACTAAGGTGGTTGCTGCTGTTGCTAAAAACAAATAATCCAGGAATTTCAACATGTCTATTTTGATTAATAAAAACACCAAAGTCATTACACAAGGTATTACTGGTAAGACCGGTCAGTTTCATACTGAAAAATGTCAGGAATACGCAAACGGCAAAAACTGTTTTGTTGCTGGTGTAAATCCAAAAAAAGCTGGCGAATCTATTTTTGATATTCCCATTTATGCAACTGTAAAAGAGGCGGCAAAGCAAACGGGTGCAACCACCTCAGTGATTTATGTTCCGCCTCCTGGCGCGGCTGCTGCGATTTGGGAAGCCGTTGATGCTGATCTTGATTTTGTTATCTGTATTACAGAAGGCATTCCAGTGCGTGACATGCTTGAAGTGCGTAACAAGATGAAGGCTAAAGAAGCAGCAGGCGGGAAGAAAACATTGTTGCTGGGTCCAAATTGCCCAGGAATTATTACTCCCGATGAAATCAAAATCGGCATCATGCCTGGCCATATTCACAAAAAAGGCCGCATTGGTGTTGTAAGCCGTTCTGGTACTTTGACATACGAAGCTGTTGGTCAATTAACTGCAATTGGCTTGGGTCAATCTACAGCGGTTGGTATTGGTGGCGACCCGATCAATGGTTTAAAGCATATCGATGTGATGCGTATGTTTAACGAGGATCCAGAAACGGATGCTGTCATCATGATCGGTGAAATCGGTGGCCCAGATGAGGCTGAAGCAGCTCGCTGGTGCAAAGAAAATATGAAGAAGCCTGTAGTCGGCTTCATCGCTGGTGTTACTGCTCCTCCAGGTAAACGTATGGGTCACGCGGGTGCATTGATTTCTGGTGGTGCCGATACTGCTGATGCCAAACTTGCAGTGATGGAAGAGTGTGGCTTCAAGGTAACGAAGAACCCATCCGAGATGGCTGCTTTATTGAAAGCTATGTTGTAATTAGCCTTAAGAAAAGGGTGCTAATATTTTTTAGCACCCTTTTTGTAGTATTAGAAATTAAAACATATAAAAACGTAGGGAGACAGTATGGATTTTTCAGCATTTTCAGATGCTACCTTTTGGGCAGCTCTTTTATCAATCATCGTTGCAAATATTTTGCTATCTGGCGATAACGCTGTGGTAATTGCACTGGCGTCTCGCAATTTGCCGCCACATCAGCAAAAGTTGGCAATATTTTGGGGTAGTGCCGCCGCAATTATTTTACGTATTGTGCTTACTATCACTGCGGTTGCCTTATTGACCTTACCTTATTTAAAAATTATTGGCGGCATCTTGCTTTTATATATCGGGATACAGTTACTTGCCGATAGTGGTGGTGAAGAGGATATGAAAGCGGAGTCCAGTATTTGGGCGGCAATTCGCACTATCTTGATTGCTGATTTGGTCATGAGTTTGGATAATGTATTGGCTGTTGCAGCTGCCGCTCAAAAAGGACCAGAAGAAACTCGTTTGCTGCTATTGATTATTGGTTTGGGCTTGTCTATTCCCCTCATTATTTTTGGTAGCGCTATGCTATTGAAGGTGATGGAGCGTTTCCCAATCATCATTACTTTGGGTGCTGGTTTGTTGGGCTTGCTTGCTGGGGGAATGTTGGTAGATGATCCGGCAATTAAGAGCGGCATTCAAGATGCCTTGGGTGATGCAAAGTTAGCCTTTGAGGTGATAGGCGTGGCTATTGTCATTTTGGTTGGCACTTACTTAAAGAAAAAGAATAGCCATAAAGAGGCATAAGTAAGTTGTTTGCGAGTCATTAGTTTCATGCATGTGATTCAGAATAAGCCGGCTTCAATAGCCGGCTTTTTAATTTTCTATTGCCTTGTTCAAATCAGGTATAGACTGGAACATGAGGTATTTGACCTCAGGAGCAGAAGATATGAAATCACTTACTAGAGAAACGCAATTGGCACAGGATCATCGCGAGGCAGGATTTACGCTCATTGAAGTGATGGTTGTGGTTGCCATTATTGGTATTCTGGTTGCAGTCGCAGTGCCACAATATCAGGACTATATTGCGAGAACTCGCGTTGTAGAAGGGATGAATTTATCATCCAGCGCCAAGCTTGCGGTAACTGAAGCATTTGCAAGCCGTGGCACCGTTCCAATGGATGAGGCCACTCATGGATCTTTTAGCTTTACCCCAACGAGAAGTGTGAAGTTGATTGAAATTACCCCATCGGGCGCGATTGCAATTGACTACCAGGTCAGCGTAGCCCCAGAAGGTAAAAATACCTTGCATCTGGTGCCTACCAATGAGCCCGATGCAAATTCACCGAAACCAATTGATTTATCTATGCCCGAAGGTGCGACTTGGGCTGGTGGATGGTCTTGTAGGTCTGCGCAAACTAATTTAATACCGCAGCTATTGCCTTCGGAGTGCAGAATCAGTAAGTAACTTGTTTAGGCTGAATAAACCACCTAAATTGTGGTGGTTTATTTAAATTAATTTATCGTGCCTTCCACTCGCCGGACTTGCCACCACTCTTCTCTAGTAGTTTGATGTCACCCATCACCATACCTCGGTCGACTGCTTTGCACATATCGTAGATTGTGAGGAGGGCCACCTGGACTGCGGTGAGGGCTTCCATTTCAACGCCAGTTGGCCCTGTAGTTTCCGCTCTAACCTGACAGTGGATGCTGTTGGTTTTTGGATCTAGTGCAAATTCGAGACTGACATGAGTTAACGCTAGGGGATGACAGAGCGGAATTAGATCAGAGGTTTTCTTTGATGCTTGTATGCCTGCAATTCTGGCGATTCCAAGAACATCCCCTTTTTTGGGAGTGCCGCCCTCGACCATTTTGAATGTCTCTGGAAGCATCGTAATTTGGCCTGTAGCGATCGCAATGCGATGGGTATGGGGCTTATCTCCCACATTTACCATATGGGCTTGGCCACTGGCATCAAAATGAGTTAGTTTGTTCATGGGATAAGTTTTACCATATAGGGATGAAGGAAATAAAGTCAGTACAAAAAATCGCAATTTGGCGCCGCTTGGTGGCGGGTCAGCTTGTGCTGGCTGTATGGTGTTCCTGTGTTTCTCCCGTATATTCTGCAGGAGCCGCTCCAGCGGGTGATGTCTCTGTAGAAGGAAATTCAGCGGCAATCTCCAATATTAATCGCGCTATGCAGTCCCCGGATGCGCGACCTGCGAATGCTCCAACCCGCAGTGGTTTACAAACTCAGCCTGCGATCGTGTTGCCAGATATGGGTGATCCTGGTGGTGATGCATTAAGTCGAGTAGATGAGCGTAAGTATGGCGAAATGATCATGCGCCAGATTCGACCTGACGCGGATTATTCAAATGATTTGCCCATTTACGATTACCTCAATCAAATGGAGAGGCGTCTATTGCAGGCTGCTAAGAAGTTGCAGCTTGGCGGAGCGAATGAGCAAGGTAGTGGCGCTTACAACTTCGAATTGTTTGCCGTGAAAGATAGCAGTATCAATGCGTTTGCATTGCCTGGCGGATTTATCGGATTTCATACGGGGCTTCTGGTAAGTGCAGAGTCAGACTCTGAGGTTGCCTCAGTCATGGGTCACGAGACTGGTCACGTTCTTCAGCGCCATTTAGCAAGACAGATGGACAAACAAACCACTAATACGATGATCGCGATTGCCGGAATGGTCTTAGGTGCATTGGCGATGTCTCGAAACCCACAAGCAGCTGCAGGTTTAATGCAAGGTGGTCAAGCTGCCGCTATTAATAATCAACTTTCTTATTCCAGGGATGCGGAGCGAGAAGCGGATCGTATTGGCTTTCAGATCTTGGATGCCAGTGGGTATGATGTCAATGGCGCACCTGGGTTTTTCCAACGCTTGCAAAAAGCTACTGGAATTATGGATAAAGGGGTTCCTGCTTATGTCCGCACTCACCCTCTCACAACCGATCGTATTGCGGATATGCAAGATAGGGCGCGCACCGTTCCAGCACGAAATGTTCCCACGGCTGTGGAGTTTTATTTCATTAAAGCGCGGGCACGAATGGAGCAAGCGGGTAGTTCCAGCGGTCTCTACGACTTAAAAAACACATTTGATAGCTTGAGTAAACAATCCCAAGCAGGTAAGCAAATGGAAGGTTTTTACGGCCTGGCTTTGATCGCGCAGCGACAAGGTAAGTGGGATCAAGCCGAATCTGATCTTCAGCAAGCACGTAATTTAGCTCAGAAAGCAAGCGCACCAGGTTCACCAATTCAGCGTCAGAGTTTATCGCTTGAAATCACTGCTTCTGAGTTGGCTTTGGCAAAAGGAAGAAATGAAGAAGCACTTCAAATTGCGCAGAATGCATTGCGTGCTTATCCTCAGTCATATGCTGCCGGTGCTGCAATGGTCAATGCTGAACTCAAGATGGGACGTACTACTGAAGCGATTGCTTGGTTAAAAGCGCGTACGCGTTCGCAACCCAATGAAATCCTGTGGTGGAGCATGCTATCTAATGCCTATGATCAAGCTAAAAATGTTCCAATGCGCCACTTTGCTTTAGGTGAAAAGTACGCTTTAGAGGGGGCGTGGCCTTCTGCTATTGAACAACTCAAGATTGCACGAAGTGCGGGGGGCGCCGATTTTTACCAAAGTTCTAGTATTGATGCCCGCCTACGAGAAATGCAGAGACAGTATCGGGACGAGTTAAAAGAACAGGGTAAGCAATTTCCTGGCTAGCCTTGACCAATTAAAGCGGCTTGGGATTTTTGATAAATCCAAAGCGTTTGCCCAGTTCCTCGGAATGAATGGGATCTAGTGCTAGATGTTTGCCTTGCCAATTCCACGAACCCCCAAAACTGCAAGCTTCCTCGCGTAATTGAGCCAGCCCAGAAAAATGATCCAAGTCGTGATCATGCAGTAAGGCAATGCTAAGACAATCTACCGTATCAAACTGTTGAGTTGCTAGATCTTTACAAATGCTTCGCTTAATTAATCCGACAATATAAATATTGCCATTCTCATCGCTAAGAGCTGAGCTTGGATGTATTTCCGTCTGGCATTGTGTAATTATCTTTGGGGCAACTACGCCGGGAATGATGCTTGCAATCCATGGAGTGCTAGTTAGAGTGATAAAGACTCGTTGTGGACCATTCTGGAAAAAGTATCTGCCAGATTGATCGCATGCGTAATTGCGGTTAATAAATTCTTTGAGGGCTGCATGTTCAATGACTTGACCTGGCAATCCATTTTGCTGGGCAAATTCATCCCGCATACGCCATTGACCTCTGCGATCTAAAGCGAGCCAGCCATAACAATCTGGCACATTAGGCCATTTAATGAGTGAGCGTAATACTTGCTCATCCATAGTATTAGTGCAGACCGTGAGGTGTTGACGGTGCGTCAAAGGTATCGTCAGTTGATCGGCTGGCATGCAAATGAGCAATGCGCCAACCTTGACTATCTTGCAAGAGTACCAGCGTGATGTTTAAAAAAAACTCTGCCTCAATTTGATCTGCCCTGAAATGAACGGCTTCCGTAGTGTCATAAATTGCTGCGCCTAAAATTGAGTGGCTGATACAGGCGATGGGCTCTAAAAATAAGGCTTGCTTAGAAAGCAATCTTTCTAGACCATCCCGAATTTCAGCATGACCACTTAAGCGATGACCCTCTGGCAGTACGCAGGTGATGGAATCGTCATCCAACCAAATTGCTAGTGCTCCTTGAACATCGCGATGACGTAGGGCATCACGCCAAGCGTCAACCACTTCATCGGCATTATGAAAAAGTCTAGCGAGTTTGGTCATAGCTAGTTTCCTGTGGGCTATAGCAAGGTATTCAGTGTAGCGAATACTTGTTGCGGCAGGATGTCATTTAGACACTTTAGATGGCCAAGAGGACATTCCTTTTTATGGCAAGGGCTGCAAGGGAGATTGAGCCAAATCACCTTGGCCTTTTCTGATAAGGGCGGAGTGTGTGCAGGATCACTTGAGCCAAAAATAGCTACTTGGGGTGTTTTGAGTGCTGCGGCAATATGCATCAATCCAGAATCATTGCTGACAACGGCTTTAGCTTTACCAATTAATGCGATGGCCTCATCCAGGGATGTGTTGCCGCACCAGTTATGAATATTTGCTCGACTCTGGGATTGCTGAAGAATTTCTTCGGCTAGGCGATGATCGCTTTTGCTGCCTAGAAGAATAATGTTTGCATTTGAATGGGCATGGATAAGCTTACTAGCTAAGGCAGCGAAGTGATTCGTTGGCCAGCGTTTTGTTGGTCCATATTCAGCGCCTGGGCAAAATACCAATACTGAATTGGGGTCAATATTTACATCAGACAATTTTTTGTTGATGGATTGGTTGGCGCTTGAAGCAACATTAAGCTTGGGTGTAAGCGATTCTGGTGCATGAGACTCGCCATCCGAAAGTAATGTACTCAGAGCCAAGTAATGCTCCACCATTGGTGGTCGGTTCACTTTGTTTGGATTATCGATCGCCACATTAATTAATCCAAAGCGCATTTCACCACGGTAGCCAATGCGAAAGGGGATATTTGCTAGCCAAGGGATGAGTGCGGACTTAAAGCTATTTGGAAGCACAAAACATGCTTGATAGTCTTTTGTTCGAAGATTTTTTGCTAATTGCTTGCGCAATTCCCACTGTAATCTTTTATGCTGAAAATCGGCTTCGATTACATTATTGACTTCAGTGCATGCGCGATATATGGGCGCTACCCAATTACTTGCAAGTACGTCAATTGTGGAACCTGGATATTGAGTCTTTAGAGTAGCCAATAATGGCTGTGTCATGACGGCATCCCCAATCCAGTTTGGGGCGATGATCAGAATACCTTGCATGAGATGTATCCCGACTCAGCACCCCTTAATGAATGGGGCGCTGATCGAATTAGTGTCCGTGCGGCTCAGTGCCAGGAATGAGTTTGTACTCAGCCCCACAGTATGGGCACTTCGCTTCCCCGGTCTTTGTGATATCCAAAAAGACGCGTGGATGAGAGTTCCATGCAGGCGTTTTGTTTGTTGGGCAATGTAAAGGAAGATCTTTACCGTCAACCATCACAGCTTGAGATTGAGTCATCACTTGCTTTCTAGGGGCTAAATACTATTAACTTATTTAACAAAGGTGAGCCAAGATTTGTACTTATCATTTCTGCCGTAAACAGCGTCAAAGTAAGTCTTCTGAATTTTTTCAGTAATAGGACCACGTTTGCCATCACCAATTGTGCGATCATCAAGTTCGCGAATTGGGGTTACTTCGGCTGCGGTACCAGTAAAGAAAGCTTCGTCAGCTGAATACACTTCATCGCGTGTTAAGCGTTTCTCACGTACTTCATAGCCAAGATCTTTAGCAATCTGAATTACGGAATCACGGGTGATGCCATCTAGGCAAGAAGCTAAGTCTGGGGTGTAAACAATGCCATTGCGAACCATAAAGAGGTTTTCGCCAGAACCTTCTGAAACGTAACCTTCAGTATCAAGCAATAAAGCTTCGTCATATCCATTGGCAGTCACTTCTTGATTAGCCAAAATGGAGTTGATGTAATAACCAGAGGCTTTAGCGCGAACCAAAGATGAATTTACAAAGTGGCGTGTAAAGGAAGATGTTTTGACGCGAATACCTTTATTAATGCCATCCTCGCCCAAATAAGCACCCCATTCCCATGCCGCGATTGAGGTATGAATGCTGTTGCCTTTGGGGGAGATGCCTAACTTTTGTGAACCGATAAAAATAATCGGCCGGATGTAGCAAGCTTCGAGCTTATTGCTATTAATGACATCAATAATGCCCTTGCTGATCTCCTCAGGGCTATATGGCATGCTCATTTGGAAGATTTTGGTGCCATTGAATAAGCGCTTTACGTGCTCTGGCAGGCGAAAAATGGCGGTGCCTTGGGCTGTTTTATAGGCGCGAATTCCCTCGAATACGCCCATTCCATAGTGCAGGCTATGGGTTAGTACGTGAACATTCGCTTCACGCCAAGGAATTAGCTTCCCATCGGACCAAATAAAACCATCGCGGTCGGACATCGACATTTTTTCTACCTTTTGTGTCTATAGGCTATCTGTAAATAGCGGATTAATCGGGGCGCCAGGCCAGGCGGTCTGTGACCATTTGGCTCGGGGTGTGTCCAAGCCTCTATTGTAGAGCAGGCGACCCCATTTGTAGGTAAGGACCTAGGGGGTTGTGGGGCGGGACGATTTAGAATGGAGTATTCCCCATAAACCACCATATTTAGCCTATCTCATGCCCGAATCCTTATTTAAAGTGAAGCGTTTAAGTGAATTAGCCCAATCGGGCCAATTAAAGGGTAAGCGAGTACTGATTCGCGCTGACCTAAACGTTCCTCAAGATGACGCTGGAAATATCACCGAGGACACCCGTATTCGTGCATCAATGCCTGCTGTGCAGATGTGTTTAGATGCGGGCGCGGCTGTAATGGTGACATCTCACTTAGGTCGTCCCACTGAAGGTCAATTTAAGCCTGAAGATAGTTTGGCTCCAGTTGCAGATCGGATTGCAACCTTACTCAATCGCAAAGTACCGTTGATTAGTGATTGGGTTGGGGGCGGATTTGAAGTTAGTCCAGGCGAAGTGGTGCTTTTAGAAAATTGTCGCTTAAATGTGGGTGAGAAAAAGAACAACGATGAGTTGGCAAAGAAAATTGCTGCGCTTTGTGATGTTTATGTAAACGATGCATTTGGCACGGCACATCGTGCCGAGGCAACTACCAATGGCGTGGCGAAGTTTGCGCCAGTTGCTTGCGCCGGTCCACTGATGGCCGCTGAATTAGATGCATTAAGCCGCGCACTCGCAAGCCCTAAGCGCCCACTTGTGGCAATTGTTGCTGGCTCAAAAGTGTCTTCTAAGTTAACTATCCTGAAGGCACTCTCTGAAAAAGTGGATGAGCTAATTGTTGGTGGTGGTATTGCCAACACATTCATGTTGGCCAAGGGGCTAGCTATTGGAAAGTCATTGGCAGAGCCTGATTTGGTAAATGAAGCTAAAGAGATCATGGATCTCATGGAAAAGCGTGGCGCCCATGTACCTATTCCAGAAGATGTGGTGGTTGCGAATGAACTCTCACCATTGGCGCGTGCAAACCGAGTGCCAGCCGATCAAGTTGCTGAAGACGATATGATTTTGGATATCGGGCCAAAGACTGCTGCACGACTTTCTATTATGTTGGCTCATGCAGGAACGATTGTTTGGAATGGCCCACTTGGTGTATTTGAGATTGATCAGTTTGGTGGTGGCACAAAAATGTTAGCTGCTGCTATCGCGCATTCTCCTGCCTTCTCGATTGCTGGAGGGGGAGATACCTTGGCGGCGATCGCTAAATACGGTATTGAAAATCAAGTAGATTACATCTCTACTGGTGGTGGCGCATTCTTGGAATTCTTGGAGGGCAAAACACTGCCCGCCTTTGCGGTGTTGGCCGAGAGAGCGAAAGATTAAATATGCTTAGAGCAACCAAAATCATTGCCACTTTAGGACCGGCTTCTGAAAAACCAGAAGTCTTGCGCGAAATGATTCGTGCGGGTGTAGATGTAGTTCGTATGAACTTTTCTCATGGCACTGTTGCCGATCACAAAGCGCGCCATGATTTGGTACGTAGCATTTCTGCTGAGGTCGGTAAAGAAGTTGGCATCATGGCAGATTTACAAGGGCCAAAGATTCGCGTAGGCAAATTTGCTGATACCAAAATTTTGCTCAAAGAGGGTGATAAATTTACTTTGGATGTAGATTGCGAGCTAGGTAATCAAGATTGTGTTGGCTTAGATTACAAAGAGCTTCCAAATGATGTGAAGCAGGGCGATCGGTTGTTATTAAACGATGGTTTGGTGGTATTGCGTGTTCAAAGTGTTCAGGGCGGAAAAATATTAACGCTGGTTGAACAGGGTGGACCGCTTTCCAATAACAAGGGCATTAACCGTGCAGGTGGTGGATTGACCGCACCTGCGCTGACCGAGAAAGATATCGCTGATTTAGATGCGGCAATTGCGATGGGCGTCGATTTTTTAGCTATTAGCTTTCCTAAAGATGGCGCTGATATGGCTTACGCTCGTAAGCTTGCAGATGAGGCCAGTAAAAAACATGGCGTCGGAAAGGTCAGAACAATTGCTAAGGTAGAGCGTGCCGAGGCGATCGAACCAGAAGCTTTGAAAAGTATTATTGCTGAGAGTGACGGCATTATGGTGGCTCGCGGTGATCTTGCAATTGAAGTGGGTAATGCCGCAGTACCAGCATTGCAAAAGCGCATGATTGGTTGGGCGCGAGAGGCCGATAAGTTCACCATCACCGCAACACAAATGATGGAGTCGATGATTAATGCTCCAGTACCAACCCGCGCTGAGGTAAGTGACGTGGCGAATGCGGTACTTGATGGTACTGATGCAGTAATGCTCTCAGCGGAATCTGCGGCGGGTATGTACCCTGTACAAACAATTAAGGCAATGGCTGAAATTTGTGTAGAGGCTGAAAAGTCTGATCGCGTTCAATTGGATACAGACTTCTTGGATCAAACATTTACACGTATTGATCAGACAATTGCCCTGGGCGCTTTATTTACCGCTCATCATCTCAACGCTGATGCGATCGCTGCTTTAACAGACTCAGGATCAACTGCAATTTGGATGAGTCGTCATAATATTCATGTGCCAATTTTTGCATTGACTTCGAAGATTGCAACACAACGCGCTTTGAGCACCTACCGCAATGTCACTCCAATTGGATTGGATTACACCAAAGATAGAGATACCGCCTTGCAAGAGGTTGAGGCGTGTTTAAAGGGCTTGGGCGCTGTTAAGCAGGGCGATACCGTAGTGCTTACCTCAGGCGAGCCAATGGGGGAACCAGGTGGCACCAATACTCTGAAGATTATTCATGTGAAGTAAACCAACATCATCAATATTTAATACAACCTTAAACCTATTTCAAATTAAGAGATCATCATGGCTTTAGTATCTTTACGACAACTTTTGGATCATGCTGCTGAAAATGGCTATGGCTTGCCAGCATTTAACGTTAATAACTTAGAGCAAGTGACTGCGATTATGGAAGCCGCTAACGAAGCGGATTCTCCAGTCATCATGCAGGCATCTGCAGGCGCGCGTAAATATGCTGGTGAGGCGTTCTTGCGCCATTTGATCTCTGCGGCCGTTGAAGCCTACCCACATATTCCAGTAGTCATGCATCAAGACCATGGCCAAAGTCCAGCAGTTTGTATGGCGGCGATTAAGAGTGGCTTTACTAGTGTGATGATGGATGGTTCGTTAGAGGCGGATGGTAAGTCAGTAGCTAGTTACGAATACAACGTGGATGTTTCTAAAGAAGTTGTTAAGTTTTCTCACTCGATCGGCGTGACGGTTGAAGCAGAACTGGGAGTCTTAGGTTCGCTTGAGACTATGAAGGGCGACAAGGAAGATGGTCATGGCGCAGATGGCATGATGACTCGAGAGCAATTATTAACAGATGTTGAGCAAGCTGCCGACTTTGTAAAAGCCACCCAGTGTGATGCTTTGGCAATTGCTATCGGTACTAGCCATGGCGCATATAAGTTCACTAAGAAACCTACTGGCGATATTTTGGCAATTGACCGCATTAAAGAAATTCATGCTCGTATCCCGAATACTCATTTGGTGATGCATGGCTCTTCAAGCGTTCCTCAAGAGCTACTCGCAGAGATTCGTGAGTTTGGTGGTGACATGAAGGAAACCTATGGCGTGCCTGTTGAAGAAATTCAAGAGGGCATCAAGAATGGCGTTCGCAAAATTAATATTGATACCGATATTCGCCTAGCAATGACTGGTGCGATCCGTCGTTACCTATTTGAGAACCCAAGCAAGTTTGATCCACGTGATTATTTGAAGCCAGCTCGTGAAGCAGCCAAGAAGGTATGTATTGCGCGCTTCCAAGCTTTTGGTTCTGCTGGCCAAGCGTCCAAGATTAAGCCTATTCCGCTGGAGAAAATGGCTGAGTTATACAAGAGCGGTAAGTTAGCTCAGATCGTGAAGTAATTTTTATGCCTGCTCTCTACGCTACTTCCATTAAATCTTTGCCTCTTCTCTCCAAGGGAAAGGTGCGTGATGTATATGCTCTGGGCGATGACAAGTTATTAATGATCACTACCGATCGTTTATCGGCATTTGATGTGGTCATGGGCGAACCTATTCCTGAGAAGGGTATCGTCCTCAATCAAATGGCCAATTTCTGGTTTGATAAATTGGGAAAGGTTATTCCTAATCATTTAACTGGAATCGATCCTGCAACTGTTGTTGCTCCTGATGAGGTGGATCAGGTTAAAGGCCGTGCTGTAGTCGCTAAGCGCTTAAAGCCAATTTTGGTTGAAGCGGTTGTGCGTGGATATCTGGCTGGCAGTGGTTGGAAAGACTACAAAGAGACTGGTAAGGTCTGTGGAATTGTGTTGCCTGCTGGTTTAGAAAATGCTCAAAAATTACCGGAACCAATCTTTACTCCCGCAGCAAAAGCGGAAGTGGGTGAGCACGATGAAAATATTTCATTTGAAAAAGTAATTGAACTGATTGGTGAAAAATTAGCAAATCAAATTCGTGATATCAGTATTCGCTTATATAAAGAAGCCTCTGAATATGCGGCGACACGTGGCATCATCATTGCGGATACCAAGTTTGAATTTGGATTGGATGATGCAGGGCAATTAGTACTGATGGATGAGATTCTGACCGCAGACTCTTCCCGTTTTTGGCCTGCAGAAACCTACTATGTTGGCTCAAACCCACCCTCTTATGACAAGCAATTCGTGCGTGATTGGTTAGAAACTGCCCAAGTAAACGGTAAGTTGTGGCCCAAGACAGCCCCAGCTCCTCAGTTACCTGCTGATGTGATTGAAAAGACTGCCCAAAAGTATCGTGAGGCGCTGACTCGCTTAACCCAAGGATCTTAGGGATAATAGAGCCCCTAAGGGTCTTAAAGGGCCCTAAAGGCATGTAAGTTATTTGGAGAGCTAAATGAGCAAAAAGCCAGTTGTCGGAATCGTGATGGGGTCCAATTCAGATTGGGACACCATGCAGCACGCCGCTCAAATGCTTGAGCAGTTTGGTGTAGCTCACGAAGCCAAGGTGTTGTCCGCTCATCGCATGCCTGATGATATGTTTCAGTATGCAGAGAACGCCCAAGCAAATGGTTTGCAAGCCATTATTGCTGGCGCTGGCGGTGCCGCTCACTTACCAGGTATGTTGGCATCAAAAACAATTGTTCCTGTGTATGGCGTGCCTGTTGCTAGTAAGTATTTGAGAGGTGAAGACTCTTTATATTCAATTGTGCAAATGCCCAAAGGAATTCCTGTTGCTACCTTCGCCATTGGTGAGGCTGGTGCTGCAAATGCGGCTTTGCATGTGATTGCAGGCTTGGCATTGCATGATGCTGACTTGGCAAAACGATTGGAAGAGTTTCGCGTAAAACAATCCGATGCGGCGCGCTCAATGAATTTGCCAGGATATAACTAGATGGCAAATCGTATGGAACCCATTTTGCCGGGTTCGTATTTGGGAATATTGGGTGGCGGTCAGTTAGGGCGCATGTTTACTCAAGCCGCTCAAGCCATGGGCTATAAAGTTTGTGTGCTTGATCCAGGATCTGATAGCCCTGCTGGTTCAATCGCTGAGAAATTTATTCAAGCTGATTACACAGACTCTGCCGCTTTAAAAGAGGTGGCTGCTTTGTGCGCAGCCGTTAGCACTGAATTCGAAAATGTCCCTGCGCAGGCACTTGATGAGCTTGAGTCTTTAGGGGTCTTTGTAGCACCGCGTAGTAGCTGTGTTTCTTTAGCCCAAAATCGCATTGCCGAAAAGAATTTCCTAGCCACGTGGAAGTCTGAAACTAATATTGGTCCAGCACCTAATTTCGTGATTGAGCATGATGCCGACATTGCTCATGTGCCAAAAGATTTATTTCCTGGAATCCTGAAAACAGCCCGTATGGGTTATGACGGCAAAGGTCAGATTACCGTTCATACTGCAGATCAATTGACTGATGCTTGGGTAGAGTTGGGTAAAGTTCCTTGTGTATTAGAAAAACGCTTGGAATTAGATTTCGAGGTCTCTGCTCTGGTAGTACGAGCTTACGACGATTCAGTAGTTGCTTATCCAGTCTCTCAAAACGTGCATCGCGATGGAATTTTGCATACCTCTACAGTGCCTGCGCCTTCATTAAAGCCTGCGCAAGAGAAAAAAATTATCGATGCTGCTAAGGCGCTGATACGGAAGATTGATTACGTTGGCGTGTTGTGTGTCGAGTTCTTTGTTTTAAAGAATGGCGATATCGTTGCTAATGAAATCGCTCCTAGACCACATAACTCTGGGCATTACACCATGGATGCTTGCGTTAGCAGTCAGTTTGAGCAACAGGTCAGGGCAATGGCTCGACTACCATTAGGCGATACCCGTCAATTAGCCCCAGTTTCAATGCTCAATCTCTTGGGCGACCTTTGGTTTGGTAAGAATGAAGATCAAGCAAAAGAGCCAGCGTGGAATAAGGTGCTTGCACATCCGGATGCTAAATTACATCTCTATGGAAAATCTGCCCCCCGCATGGGTAGAAAAATGGGTCACATCAATTGCTTGGGCGAAGCATTAAATGAAGCTCGTCAAAATTGTGCCGCTGTCGCCACTGAGCTGGGCATAGAACCCTAGAAATGTCTGGGGCAACAACTGGCGGTTCGTCGCCACAATCGTTAGTCATCAATGAAGCTGCTCAGGCCTTGCGTAATGGACGCTTGGTCGCCTTTCCGACGGAAACGGTGTACGGCTTGGGCGCTGATGCTTGCAATCCCAGTGCCATTCAAAAAGTATTTACGACAAAAGGTCGACCATCGAATCACCCTTTGATAGTTCACCTCGCCGCTCCTGAACAATTGGGACATGGGCAAATTGATTGGGTGTCAGTTCTAGCGCCATGGGCAAGAGATATTCCCGAGGATGCTCTCAAACTGATGGATGCTTTTTGGCCCGGCCCATTAACTTTGGTTTTTAAAAAAGATAAGCATGTGCTCAATGAGATTACGGGCGGTCAAGACACAGTTGCCATTCGGTCTCCTGCACACCCCATTGCACAAGAATTATTACGACAATTCCAAGGTGGGGTTGTAGCCCCTTCAGCCAATCGCTTCGGCAAAGTTTCTCCAACAAGTGCGGCGGATGTGCGCAGTGAATTTGAAGATGACGCAAATTTACTAGTAATTGATGGCGGTGATTGCGAGGTTGGTATTGAGTCGACGATTGTGGATGTCTCCAGTGGAGATCGCACAGTGCTTCTACGTCCAGGCGTGATTACACCAAAAGAAATATTGGCCAAAACTGGCGTACAAGTTTATGGGCCTAGTGAGATAGGGGATACCAATGTTCATCCAGAATCTTTACCAAGAGTATCTGGGAGCTTAAAGGCCCATTACGCACCTACAACCCCCTTGCGCTTGTACGCTTCTGGCCGAGTCCTTGATGCCCTCACTGAATTCCCAGACACAAAGTCACGGGTTGCTGTTGCTGTTTGGGATTCTGAATCCCCTTTGGCGGATGACGGGCATCCATCGGCGCAACTCGAGGAAGTGGAGGTTCCGAGTGATAGCATTACCTTTGCAAGTCGCTTGTATCGCACGCTCAGAGATTTGGATGAGCAGGGGTGGGATCTCATATTGTTCCCAGAGCCACCTGCTGGCGAAGAGTGGGATGGGGTGAGAGACCGTCTTCAGCGCGCGTGCTTTGGTTCTGGACCATCCTCAAGTAGCCACGATAGCAATTGATCGTGGGCTTCTAGTCCTTTCCAAGCGTTAGGGTGGTTGATAAATGAGCTAACGGCATACATTTTTCCGGATTTACTCACCACATACCCCGAGATAGCTCGAACATCAGCAAGTGAGCCAGTCTTCATTCTGACTTCAGGTTTTTTCTTGAGATGTAAAAATTTTCGTAGTTGAGTCATTAAGCGGTTGCGCATTGTTCCATCGGCACCTGCAATGGGTAGGCTGTTGTAGAACACTTCGCTAATAGGTAGATTGCGCGCTTTTAATAAGAGCTGATTCATTTGGTCTGCAGTGATTGCTTCATTCCGAGAAAGGCCCGATCCATTTTCGATCACAAGTCCGTTGAAATAAAGGCCATTTTGTTTAAGCCAACTCTGAATAACTAAATCGCCATTAGTGGTAGTGGCTGGTTTACCCATCTTTTCTAATGCCAAAGTCAGCAGTAGTTGGCGAGCCATTACATTATTAGAGTACTTATTAATATCTTGCACATCATCAGCAAGAGGGATCCCTTCAAATTGCAGTAATAGTCTGGCTGCCAGTGGAACTGCGCCATCTTTTCCTACGGGAGGCTTTACCCAAGCTCCACCAGCAAGCTCCCATGCCGCAGCAAAACCCTGTGTCAAGAAAGTGTTTGGGTCGAGTGCGACAACATTGAAGTTCACGCTTTTGCATGCATTTGGAAAAGATCCTGAAAATTGGGCTGTGATAGCTTGATCGGTGCTTGCTACGACTTCTGGGTCTAGATTAAAGCGAATATTGCTTTTCCAGTTATCACAAGATCGATCAACGAGTTGCATTTGATTAACAACTTTAAGTTGAGAAAGGGTTGGTGTGTAGTTAATGTCAATAAAGTCAGCTGTACGGGATTTGCCAAGCTGAAATGAGAGAGTTCTAAATGCATAAAGCAATGGATCTGGCGGAACGTTATAAGCCCTTAAGGACTCACCATCGATCGTATTGTGCTCCATCACGCTTGGCGCATAGGCGCTACGATCAAAAAATAAATTACCGTCAATTTTTTGAATACCAAGCGCTTGTAAATCTTTCATGAGCTTAGCAAGTTCTTCGGGGATAAATTTAGGATCGCCGCTGCCCTGTAAATAAAGGTTACCTATTAGTGTGCCTTGACGAATGACGCCATCAGTAAAGATTTTTGTTCGCCAGCGATACTGTGGTCCAAGAATATCTAGACCTGCCAAAGTGGTTATCACCTTCATAGTTGATGCAGGGTTCATGGGCTCGGATTCTCGCCAACCCAAAATGGCTTTGCCCAAGTGCTTTCCAGGTTTTCCTGGTTCAATTTCTGTAACAGAGATACTAATTGCGCTCAGAGGGATTTGATTGCGCTCTAGACTGTTAACAACAGTGCGAGGAAGTTGGGTATCGGGATTGTCCTTAGCTTTTGCGGATAATCCAAAAATACACCCCCCAAAACACAGGATAGTCACTACATATTGCGCTATTAAATGAGATGCGGTTTTCATTGAGCATAGGATAAACCGATACGGCTAGAAATTAAATTAATCTCGCTTACTTTTCTTGATAGTGCCGAATAAGCCGATTTTGCTCACGCAAAAGATCTTTAAAGGTACTTAGTCGCTTCAAAAAATCGCCATCTTCCTCAAGAGCTTCACAGCGTTGGACAAAACGACTTGCTTGAAGCAAAAGGGCGCCACCTTTCACCTTATGAATAAGGCTAGCAAGTTCGCTTTTGTTGATAGACGGGTCGTTTAATTTTAAAAGCGCTTCATCATGCACCTTTTTAATTTCATCTAGGATGATCAATATTTGCTTTGGATCATTAGCTATCAGGTTTGCGAATGCATCAAAAGAAAAGCTTTCCTCTTCATTGCTCTGGGCTGAGGGGGTTACGGTAGATATAGAGAAATAGCGCGCTAATTCATTTTCAAGACCTAGTAGGCTAAGAGGCTTAATAAGAACTCCATTCATGCCGGCTGATAAAAAGTGATGGCGGGAATCTAGCGCGTAGATATCCGCAGTGACACCAATAATCACTAGATCGCTAAAGCCTATATTCCGAATACGTCTAGCCAACTCAGATCCTTGCATGCCGGGAATGGATTGATCTGTAATTAGCAAATCAAAAGTATGTTGATGAATTTTTTCTAAAGCCGTATCCGCATTATCACAAACTGAAACTTGAATTCCTAAAGCTTCAAGTTGAAGGGAAATAATCTGTCTACTAGCGGGATGATCTTCTACAACCAAGGCTTTAAGGGGTTGATTAGGATGGTTTCTAGAGATGAATTTTTTAGCATTTACTACTGGAGCTTCGGTATATGAGGTGCGTGAGGCTGCAATGCTGGTGCGTGGAAAGGCAATCGAAAAGTGAATGTTGCTTCCCAAGCCTGGCGCGCTCTCAAAATAGAGCTGACTGTTCATTGAGCTTACTAAATGATTGGTAATGGTAAGACCCAGGCCAGTTCCATTCTCGCTGCTGTTTTTGCCTGGTATTTGTTCAAAGGGTTGTAGAGCAAGTGCAATATCTTCTTTTTCCATACCGATACCAGTATCAATGATACGAAATTCAATCAGCTGGCCTGCATGATCATCAGCTAGCACACTAATAGAAAAGTAGATTTCACCTTGGTTCGTGAATTTAATTGCATTACTCAGAAGGTTTTGCAGTACCTGACGAAGGCGCAGGGCATCAATCATAAGTACTTCGGCGATTCTGGGGTCTTTAGAAGTGTGAAGAATTAAGTTGTGCTTAGTGGCAACCGCTGAAAAGGCGTGATTAAGGTTGTCGATAATGCTATTTAAGCAGCAGGGCTCCAAATTTAGAGTGAGTTTGCCAGCCTCTATCTTTGATAGGTCAAGAACCTGGTTAAGGATTCCAAGTAAAGACTCAGCAGAAGCATGTGCACTCTTTAATAAAGATTTTTCATGTACGGGGAATTGCTTGCTATTAAGTAATAATTCTTGAACACCTAAGATTGCGTTCATAGGCGTCCGAATTTCATGGCTCATTGTTGCCAAAAATGAACTTTTGGCGGCATTTGCCTTTTCTGCAATTTCTTTTGATGTGTTTAGGCTTGCCAAAGCTTGCTCTTGGAAGGATTGCTTTTGATAAAGGCTCCAAATTAAAGATCCTCCAATGATGAGAATCGCTAGACTGGCAAACCATCCTAGTGTGCTAACTGGATTTGAAATATTCTCACTGGGATATGGTTCAACTGCGAATAGATGCCGAGATTCAATAGGATCCAGACGATTTAAAAATCGCTCTAACAGTTGATGTAGTGGTTTGTTTTCATGGGAAATAAGCCAACGATAGGCAAAGGGTTCTCGTTGGTAAATTCCATCTATTTGAAGCTCTGGATTCGTTTGGTTTTTGAGTAGATGTTGGGCTAAGCGAATTGGAAGTACTAGGGCTTCGATATCATTAGCTAGCAAGCTCAATAGCAACTTTTCTGGATTATTTGATGGCTTGGTTTGTGGATCCGAAATGATAGGAGGGTTTTCATAGCCTCGATCAAGATAGCCAAGTTTTGCTTGTGATCCAATTCCATCGCCATTATTTATTTTGGTGACAATTGCGTCTTGTCCCCAGAAAATGGCTTCTGACAGAGAGCCAAAGCGAAGATATTCGTCATTAAGAGATGGTGGGTCAATCATGAAATCCACTTCCCCATTAACTAATTGTTTTAAACCTTCTTGTTCAGTTTTTCGCCACTTCGGACGAAATTCTTGTTGGGTGTACTCACTGAGTTTTTGCAGGATCTTATGAAAGACGCCATGAGAACTAGCATCTTCACCTTCTAAAAGATAAGGAGCATATTTTTCATGAATACTAAAGTGGACAATAGGGTGTGCATCGATCCAACGCTGCTCGGCGGAACTGATTGAGGTGGCGTATATCACTCCACTGAAAAGAAGTCCGCAAGAGAAAAATGATTTAACAAAGAATCGATGCATGACGCACTTAGCTTTCGATAATGTTATTCATTCTGCAGAATAGAATTAAGTCGGCAATATTATTAATGCCAAGTTTTTCAAAGACGCGTGTTTTATATGTGGCCACAGTTTTATTGCTAATGTGCAATAAATCAGAGATTTGCTGATTAGAATTCCCTTTGCCAAGATACTTCATGACTTGTAGTTCGCGATCTGAGATCATCGCCAACTTTTCACTATCGGTTAATGAGCTATTTCCATTTTTTCCATATGTAAAAAATGTGTAGCCTTGGGAAATTGCGACACAGGCTGCCAGAATTACATCTGCCCCAGCAGTTTTATTAACGAAGCCATGTCCGCCAAGCGATCGAACTCGCCCACCATACACTGCTTCATCCATGCTGGACAGAATCAACATGCGTATATCTGGATACATGAGTCCAATTCGACGAATCACATCAAAGCCATCTGTCTTTGGCATATCTAAATCCAAAATTACCATGTCAGGATTAATTTCTTTAATGGATCGAAGACATTCCTCGCCATTTTGGGATTGCCCGACCACTTCAAATACCAACTGGTCTTGCAACATACTTTTTAGAGCCATCAGCATTGCAGGATGGTCATCTACCAACATCACGCGTTTTCTCATTACTTGTCTCCATTTCGGTTTAGGTGTTGATGAGGGTGCAGCGAAAAAATGGCTTTAGCGATTCGACTATCGTTTATCTGTAACATCTGGTGCCTACTAATTGGAGGCATCATGAGGCCGCCATAGCAATGATCTATCTGCCAGGCGGTTGCATTCTCTAAATCTTTCACAAGCGTTATATTGCTGGCGTAGATCTGAGTTGGTGAGTACGGACCTCGCCTAATGTCAGACAGGGCTTCTAGCGAAAGAGTTTGCTCACGAAGATCATTCATATTGAGATGAATTCCTTCCATCTTTAATTCATCCACCCACTTAAGCTCTTCAAGGTTGCCGGTGAAATGAATAAAGTGAAGCAATACACCAAGACGACGCATGCGTAGCATTCCCTCTATACATGCATCGGCAAGATCAGGTTCGGGAAGCGATTGAATGCCCAGCGCAACTAGGCCAACTGGTAGTCGAGAATTCAGTATCAAGTCGCTTAATGCGTCAACATATTCGCTGTTGGCAATTGCATGTATTGGAATGGGCAAAATTCCAAGAATGAAGCGACCGCTACGATGCCAGTAAGAAATCGTATCTAGACCTTCCATGAATAAGCGAAGTAATTGCATGTCGGGGGCCTGCAGTAGTGGCCTGAATAAAGATCCTGTCAGTTTTGTGCCTTTGTTATTAAAAATAGGTTCATGACTAATCGCTTGTCGCTTGGACCAGGATTGATGTTCTTCAAGAGCTTGGCTATTTAGGCCAAGCCAGGGTGCGCCACAGGCGTCTCGTACTTCCTGGAAGGGCTTGTTCTTCCATGCTTTTATAAGCGTGTACAGCCGGGATTTCGGGCTCATCAGCATTCTCCAATCGGTGACTGTTCAGTCTAGGCAGGTCAGATTGGAGCGGTAAGGGCTTTGGGTTGATTTATCTGTAGGAATCTTCCTACCGCCCTATCCAAAGTATAGATAGAGGCTAATTCCTTAAATAAATTGTGGAGATCAGCTCTTGAAATCCCAAGATGCAGACCTATATAATCAGCACTCCCTCCGTGCGAGTGCTAAATTTGAAAATCTTTGGTTTTTAGACTCTAGTTATCGTATGGGAGATTGTAAAGCATTGATTTATATAGATATTTAATTAGTTAACACTTACTAACATAGGAGAAGAGATGAATTTGCGTCCTTTACATGATCGCGTAATCATCAAGCGTTTGGATCAAGAATCAAAAACAGCCTCTGGAATCATCATTCCAGATGCGGCTGCAGAAAAGCCTGATCAAGGTGAAGTTCTAGCAGTTGGCCCAGGCAAGCGCGATGACAGTGGCAAATTAAATGCACCAGACGTCAAAGTTGGCGATCGCGTGTTGTTTGGTAAGTACGCTGGCCAAACTGTAAAAGTCGACAACGAAGAACTCATCGTGATGCGTGAAGACGACATCATGGCTGTTGTTCAGAAGTAATTTCGGTATTTAAGAGAGGAATCTAATCATGGCAGCAAAAGACGTTGTATTTGGAGATAGCGCTCGTACCAAGATGGTCGAGGGTGTCAATATTCTTGCGAACGCAGTAAAAACAACTCTCGGACCAAAAGGCCGTAACGTTGTTATCGAGCGCTCATTTGGTGGCCCAACTGTTACCAAAGACGGTGTGTCTGTAGCAAAAGAAATCGAACTCAAAGATAAGTTGCAAAACATGGGTGCGCAGATGGTTAAGGAAGTTGCTTCCAAGACTGCTGATATCGCTGGTGACGGTACAACTACCGCTACTGTTTTGGCACAGTCGATTGTTCGCGAAGGTATGAAGTATGTTGTGTCTGGCCACAATCCAATGGACCTCAAGCGTGGTATCGATAAGGCAGTAACTGCTGCTATCGGCGAACTCGCTAAGATCAGCAAGCCTTGCACAACTACCAAGGAAATCGCTCAAGTAGGCTCTATCTCTGCTAACAGTGATCACAGTATTGGTCAGCGCATTGCAGAAGCGATGGAAAAAGTAGGTAAAGAAGGCGTTATCACTGTTGAAGATGGCAAGTCTTTGGATGATGAGTTGGAAGTAGTTGAAGGTATGCAGTTTGATCGTGGCTATCTCTCTCCATATTTCATTAACCAGCCTGAGAAACAAGTTGCCGTATTGGATAACCCATACGTACTATTGTTTGATAAGAAGATCGCCAACATCCGTGATTTGCTCCCAGTGCTTGAGCAAGTAGCGAAGTCTGGCCGTCCATTGTTGATCATTGCTGAAGATGTTGAGGGCGAAGCCTTGGCTACTTTGGTTGTGAATAATATCCGCGGCATTATCAAGACCTGTGCTGTTAAGGCTCCAGGCTTTGGCGATCGTCGTAAGGCAATGCTCGAAGACATCGCAATCTTGACTGGCGGTACTGTTATTGCCGAAGAAATTGGCCTCACACTCGAGAAAACAACTCTTGAGCACCTCGGTCAAGCGAAGCGTATCGAAGTAGGTAAAGAGAACACTATCATTATTGATGGTGCTGGCGATGCTAAAGCAATCGAAGCACGCGTGAAGAATATACGTGTACAAATTGAAGAAGCCACAAGCGATTACGACAAAGAAAAATTGCAAGAGCGTGTTGCCAAGTTGGCAGGCGGTGTTGCGGTGATTCGTGTTGGCGCTGCTACTGAAGTTGAAATGAAAGAGAAGAAAGCTCGTGTTGATGATGCGTTGCATGCAACTCGCGCTGCCGTGGAAGAAGGTATTGTTCCTGGCGGTGGCGTAGCATTGATTCGTGCAATGCAAGGTATCAAAGGCTTGAAAGGTGATAACGCTGATCAAGACGCTGGTATCAGCATCGTATTGCGCGCAATGCAAGAACCGCTACGCACTATCGTGAGCAACGCTGGCGAAGATGCTGGTGTGGTGGTTAATGCTGTGCAAGAGAGCAAGGGCAACAACGGCTATAACGCAGCTACCGGCGAGTATGGTGACCTCGTATCTCAAGGTGTGATTGACCCAACCAAGGTTACAAAAACTGCATTAGTAAATGCAGCATCTGTTGCCGGCTTGTTGTTGACAACCGATTGCGCAATCTCCGAAGCGCCAAAAGAAGAATCTGCTGGCGGTGGCATGCCTGATATGGGTGGCATGGGCGGCATGGGTGGTATGGGCGGCATGATGTAACAAGCCCTTCACCACGGTCGCATGATCGTAGAAGTTAAAACGCCTGGTTCAAAAGACCAGGCGTTTTTTATTTTGATTACTCAATCAAAGTCGTCACTAGTCAGGTTGAATCCCACCATCTTTGATGACTTTTTTCATCTTAACTAAACCTTGCGAGATCATCTCTTTTAAGTGATCCGGTCCGAGCGGAACAAATTCAAAACCTTGCTGAATGAGTTGTTCACGTAGTTTGGGATCTTTCAAGGCATTTGCCAATGCGTCATTTAGCTTCTCAATAATGGCTGGCGACGTTCCTTTAGGTGCAAGCAAAGCCCCCCAAGTTGAGAATTCATATCCCTTGACGCTTTCATTGATGGTTGGTGTATTTGGTAATAAAGGAGATCGATTTTTGCTTGCTACGCCTAATACTTTGAGTTTGCCTGCGCGAATATGTGGTAGCACAACGGATAAAGCGCTGATCATAACGGGCACTTGGCCAGCCATGACATCGGTAACTGCCGCTGCTGCTCCGCGATAGGGGATATGCACAATTGGGGCACCAGTATATTGACGGAAAATTTCCATGCCGATGTGTTGTGGCGAGCCATTACCGCCAGAAGCGTAATCAATTTTGCCTGGTTTTTCTTTGGCGATGCGCACAAGATCAGCGGCAGTGTTTCCGGGAAAAGAAGGGTTGGCAACCATGACAAATGTAATCGCCGCTACTTCTGAAATGGGGGTAAAGCTTTGAACAGGATCGTAGTCAATTTTTTTGTAGAGATTAGGCAGCATTGTGAGGATGCTGTCATTAAATGCACCCAGCACATAACCATCGGCAGGACTCTGCGCTACCTTTGCTGTGCCAATCAGTCCCGCACCACCAGGAATATTTTCAATCGTGATGGCTTGTCCAAGACTTTCACCCATTTTCTGCGCAATCGGACGCATCAAAATATCTACGCCACTACCCGCTTGGAGTGGCATGATGGTTTGAATGGTGCGGTTCGGATAGTTAGTTTGCGCTTTTGCTAGTCCGCAAAAAAGCAAATGAATAAAAGCAGCGCCTACCAATATAAAAGTCTTCATTTTCATTTTGTCTCAATCTTTTTTCTGTTTATTTCTGTCAATGCAGAATGTTTTTTCATATATTAGCGCAATAAAAAACCGCCCGTAGGCGGTTTCTATAAATGACTGGTCAGGTTATTACTCAACTGCTTTAACCATATCTTCCACAACTTTCTTCGCATCACCGAAGACCATCATGGTTTTATCCATGTAGAAGAGTTCGTTATCTAAGCCGGCATAGCCTGCTGCCATTGAGCGCTTATTAACAATGATGGTTTTAGCCTTAAAGGCTTCCAAAATTGGCATGCCAAAGATTGGGCTGCCTGGTATGCGGGCTGCAGGGTTAACCACGTCGTTAGCACCAAGCACCAAGACCACATCCGCTTGGCCGAAATCACTATTGATATCTTCCATTTCAAAGACTTGATCGTATGGAACTTCCGCTTCAGCTAATAGCACGTTCATATGGCCAGGCATACGACCTGCCACTGGGTGAATTGCATATTTAACAGTTACACCATGGTGAGTCAGTTTTTCTGTCAACTCTTTCAAGGCATGTTGAGCGCGGGCAACAGCAAGGCCATAACCAGGAACAATAATTACCGTGTCAGCATTTTCCATGAGGAATGCGGCATCTTCAGGGGAGCCTGTCTTGTAGTTCTTTGGACCGCCATCATCAGCACCGCCAGCAGCCGCTTCAGCGCCAAAGCCACCAAGCAATACCGCGAGAATAGAGCGGTTCATTGCCTTACACATAATGTAAGAAAGAATCGCGCCTGAAGAGCCTACGCATGCGCCAGCAATAATCAAAACGGGGTTATTGAGTGTGAAACCAATACCGGCAGCCGCCCAACCAGAGTAGCTGTTTAGCATTGAGACTACTACCGGCATATCCGCTCCACCGATTGGAATAATCAATGTAATACCCAGTACTAATGCGATCGCGCACATGGCCATAAATGCTGCATGACTATCTGCCATGTAATAAGCAATACCGGCGCCAACCATCGAGATAGCAAGAATCAAATTAAGTAAATGTTGGCCGGAGAAGCTGACTGGCTTACCGCTAACTTTCCCAGAAAGTTTGCCAAACGCAATAACAGATGCCGTGAAAGTGATCGCTCCAATAAATGCGCCAATGAAGAGCTCAATCTTTTGCGCACCAGTATGGTCATGGGCGGTATTAAATACTGCTGCGATCGCAATTAAAACTGCGGATAAGCCCACAAAGGAGTGCATCAATGCCACGAGCTCGGGCATCTTGGTCATCTGTACGCGTTTCGCTGCGAGGGTGCCAATAATTGCGCCACCAACGACTGCTGCTGCAATAAGAGATACAGCTGGCTTGAAGTCAGGAATGAAGAAAGTGGTAATTACCGCCAGCAGCATACCAATCATGCCGAAAGTGTTGCCTTGGCGTGAGGTTGTTGGTGAAGACAAACCGCGTAATGCGAGGATGAACAACACCGATGAAATGAGATAAGAAATAGCAGTTATGTTTGACATTGTTTTGGTCTCTTGTGTTCTCTATCGAGGTCTTGTTCTATTTATTTAGCTGCATCAGCTGCAGTTGCTGAATTTGCTTTAGGCGCTTTTTTCTTGAACATTTCAAGCATGCGACGAGTCACCATGAAGCCGCCAAAAATATTGATTGACGCTAAAAATACGGCAATCGCACCAATAACGCTGGTGAGAGTAATTTCATCACCGCCGATTACTTCAGTTTGCAGAAGTGCGCCAACAATGATGATTCCAGAAATAGCGTTAGTAACCGCCATCAATGGGGTATGTAGTGCTGGAGTAACGTTCCATACAACGTGGTAACCCACAAAAATAGCCAAAACAAACACGGTGATGTTTTGGACTGTGAGGATGCTTTGAAAAGCAGCGAGATCCATGATAGTTCCTTCTTATTTTTTGTGAATTTTTATGAGTTTTTGCGAATGGCTTGGCCATCACGGCACATCAAGCAGGCAGTCACGATATCGTCGTCGCTTGGGATCACTAACTTCGCTTCTTTATCGACAATCAATTTCATGAAGTCAAGTAAGTTGCGCGCATAGAGTGCAGAAGCATCAGCAGCTACCATGCTAGCTAAATTTGTGTAACCCACGATCTTTACGCCATTAGCATTCACTACTTTGTCAGCTTGAGTTAATGGACAGTTGCCCGAGCCGTTATCACCTTTGCCGGCAGCCAAATCGATCACTACAGAACCAGGTTTCATATTGGCAACAGTGTCGCTATGCAAGAGAACTGGTGGCTTACGACCTGGAATCAATGCAGTAGTAATGACGATGTCTGCTTGTTGAGCGCGTTCGGCAACTAAGGCAGCTTGACGCTTCATCCATGCTTCTGGCATGGGACGAGCATAACCACCAACACCTTGGGCAATTTCACGCTCTTCATCGGTCTCGTAAGGCACATCAACAAACTTTGCACCTAAGGATTCAATTTGTTCTTTAGCGGCAGGACGCACATCTGATGCTTCAATAACGGCACCAAGACGTTTTGCCGTCGCAATAGCTTGCAAACCAGCAACACCAGCTCCAAGAATTAATACGCGCGCTGCCTTAACAGTACCGGCAGCAGTCATCAACATCGGCATAAAGCGTTGATATTCATTGGCGGCAACCATGACTGCTTTATATCCAGCAATGTTTGCTTGAGAGGAGAGAACATCCATGCTTTGTGCACGTGTAGTACGTGGCGCAGCTTCTAATGAGAAGCTCGTAATTCCTTGCGCAGCCATTGCGGCGATATTGTCGTTATCAAATGGATCGAGCATACCAATGAGTACGCTGCCAGCTTTGATCTGTTTGAGTTCCGCAGCTTCAGGTGCGCGCACTTTGAGAACAATCTCGGCGCCAAATGCATCGGCAGCACTTCCAATGGAAGCGCCAACAGCTTCATAGGCAGAATCTGGCTGGCTGGCTTGGACACCAGCATCTTTTTGGATGACAACAGTATGACCTTGGCCAATGAGTTTTTTAACGGTTTCTGGTGTAGCGGCAACCCGCGTTTCCCCAGCTCTAGTTTCCAGCGGCACTCCTATGCGCATGGCATGTCTCCAAAAGCAAAATTTTCAAAAAATCTATTTTAGTTAAATGGCTTAAAAATCATCCATTTAATTACCCCTACAAGCAGCTGTAGCCGTTTTGCCTAAATTTCGGTGAATCTAGGCTAAGACTTCTACAATATGGCCTGTCAGCTTATATTGAATTCTCGCATTTTTTGATGATCCAGCTCAATTCCTCAGCAATCCCGCCTTCAAACCCCAAGAAAGTCGTTATTGGCATGTCTGGAGGGGTAGATTCATCGGTTGCAGCTTGGATGCTCAAAGAGCAGGGCTACGAGGTTATCGGCCTTTTTATGAAAAATTGGGAGGATGACGATAACGATGAGTATTGCTCTGCCCGCCAGGATTGGCTGGATGTGGTCTCGGTAGCGGATTTGATTGGAATTGATGTGGAGGCAGTCAATTTTGCCGCCGAGTACCGTGAACGAGTGTTTGCTGATTTTTTACGTGAATACGCCGCTGGACGCACTCCTAATCCCGATGTTTTGTGCAATGCTGAAATTAAGTTCAAGGCATTTTTAGATCATGCTATGAGTTTAGGTGCTGATGCGATTGCAACAGGCCATTACGCCAGAGTGAGGCATGAGGGCGGAAAAGTGCAATTGCTAAAAGCCCTGGATGCCTCTAAAGATCAAAGTTATTTTTTGCACCGCTTGACTCAACAACAGTTGGCAAATGTTTTATTTCCTTTGGGCGAAATTCCTAAAACAGAAGTGCGTTCTATTGCCGAGAAAATTGGTTTGCATAATGCCAAGAAAAAAGATTCCACTGGTATTTGTTTTATTGGTGAGAGACCATTTAGAGAGTTTCTAAATCGTTATTTGCCGCGTATACCAGGACCAATCAAAACTCCTGAAGGAAAAGTTGTTGGCGAGCATATGGGCCTAGCATTTTTCACTTTGGGACAACGCAAGGGAATTGGCTTGGGCGGCAGTCAAGATGGTAATGGTGATGCTTGGTACGTTGCCCGTAAGGATGTAGCAAATAACACTTTGTATGTGGTTCAGGGCCACGAACACCCATGGCTATTGGCCAAGCGGCTTGAGGCGATGGATGCTAGTTGGATTTCTGGAGCTGCACCCGCGCCTGGTTCCTACTCGGCTAAAACTCGATATCGACAAACCGACTCTGCTTGCGTTTTAAATGCAGGGAATTCGCCGCAAGACTTTAGCCTAGAGTTTCCTAAGCCTCAATGGGCAGTAACTCCTGGACAATCCGCTGTTTTATATGACGGAGATATTTGTTTGGGTGGCGGAATTATTTCCGCCTAAACCAAACAATATTCTCAGCATTCCAAAATTAAGCTGTTGGTGGTTCAGTTTCTTTGAACGAGGGACGCTGTAACAATTTTTGGTACAAACGATCTAAGTTTGGATACTGGCTTTGCCATTGAATTTCTGGGAAGCGAAACGATAAATAACCAAGGGCGCAACCCACTGCAATATCGGCTAGAGTGATTTGATTTCCAAAGCACCAAGCATTTTCACCAAGCTGCTCTGACATTTGACGAAGTGCGGCATGCACTTTTCCAATTTGACGGTCAACCCAAGCTTGGCTTTGCTCGTTTGCTGGGCGCCAAGTTTTTTCTAGGCGCGCCAAAATACTGGCATCCACCAATCCATCAGCCAGTGCTTCCCAAGTTTTAACGGTCGCGCGCTCACGGTGATCGGCTGGAATCAGTTTGCTCACAGGGCTCAAGGCATCTGCATATTCGGCAATTACCCGAGAATCCTGGATGGATTCCCCATCATCTAAAACAAGGCATGGAACCTTGCCCAAAGGGTTGTAGGTGGTGATATTGGTGTCTGCGGCCCAAACACTATTAGTTTCAAGGTCAATATCGACCTTTTTCTCCAGGAATACGATCCTGACTTTACGAACATAGGGGCTGGTGGGGGAGTAAATGAGTTTCATAAGGCTCAGTATAGTCATCTCAACCTTGGATTGCTTGATGCCAGAACGCATTAAAATTAGGCTTTATTGACATATTCCCAGCAAAGGCAATGCCCGTGAGTCAGCCGCTTTCAACCTTAAATGCCCTTTCCCCCTTAGATGGTCGCTATGCCGGAAAACTGGACGCACTGCGTCCATGGTTATCCGAAGCAGCTTTCATGCGCCAACGTGTTTTTGTGGAAATTCATTGGTTGCTTGCTTTAGCTGCTGCCGGCCTGCCTGATGTACCGAAGATCAATGCTGCTGATGAAGCTTTTTTGCTATCTCTGCCTGAGAACTTTTCTGATGCTGATGCGCAACGTATTAAAGATATTGAAGCAGTCACCAATCATGACGTGAAGGCTGTAGAGTATTTTTTAAAAGAAAAAGTTGCTAACCGACCTGATTTATTAAAAGCTAGCGAGTTCATTCATTTTGCTTGCACATCTGAAGACATTAACAATACCTCCCATGGATTGATGTTGCGTGGTGCGCGCGATGAAGTACTGTTGCCACAGCTTCGTAAAGTACTTTCTGTTTTAACGGATTTAGCCGTGGAGCATGCAAAAGTGCCTTTGCTTTCACGCACTCATGGTCAACCCGCCTCGCCTAGTACTTTGGGTAAAGAGATTGCGAACATTGCAAAGCGTTTAGAGCGTGCCATTGAATCAATCGCCGCTGTGCCATTGCTTGGAAAAATGAATGGTGCCGTTGGAAACTACAACGCTCACTTATCAGCATACCCAGAATTCGATTGGGAAAACTTTTCTAAGAATGTGGTGGAAAAGCGTTTAGGTCTCACCTTTAATCCCTACACCATTCAAATTGAACCCCACGATGGTATGGCGCAATTATTTGATGCTATTGCTAGAGCCAATACGATTTTGTTGGATATGGATCGTGACTTCTGGGCTTACATCTCTGTAGGCTACTTTAAGCAGCGTACTAAAGCAGGTGAGATTGGTTCATCTACGATGCCACATAAGGTCAACCCGATTGACTTTGAAAACTCCGAAGGAAATCTAGGTGTTGCTAATGCATTGTTGCGTCATCTAGCTGAAAAATTACCTGTCTCACGTTGGCAGCGTGACTTAACCGACTCTACTGTGTTGCGTAACTTGGGGCCAGCCTTTGGCCACAGTGTCTTGGCATATGACAGTGCATTACGCGGGCTAGGTAAGCTGGAAGTAAACCATGCTGCTATCGCCGCTGATCTTGATGAGTGCTGGGAAGTATTGGCGGAGCCAGTGCAAACTGTGATGCGTCGTTATGGCATTGAAAATCCCTATGAGCAATTGAAAGAGCTCACACGCGGTAAGGGTATCAATCAAGCAGATTTGCAAAACTTTATTCGTGGCTTGAATATTCCAGAGGATGCTAAAGCGCGCTTGCTGGAAATGACTCCTTCAACTTATTTAGGTAAGGCGGTCGAGTTGACCGAACGTCTCAAAAAGTGAGTGTGAGCCCGAGCTCGGGATACGGGGCGCGTCCTCGGTTCTGGTTTGCTGCATACCAACTGCTGTGGCATCTGCTTTTGCCACTTGCATTTGTGCGTTTAGCCTGGCGCGCGAGGCATTCCTTTGCATATTTGCACCACATTCCTGAACGTCTTGGTTTTGGGTATGAGCAACCGATTTCAAAAGACTGTATTTGGATACATGCGGTATCTGTTGGGGAAACGCGTGCAGCACAACCTCTCATTGAAGCCTATTTAGCGCGTGGCAAGTCTATATTGCTGACCCATATGACCTTAAATGGTCGTAGAACAGGCAAACAACTTTTTGCTAATGCTATCGCTACTGGCAAAGTTCGTCAGGTTTATCTGCCTTATGACTTGTGTTGGTCTGTCGAATATTTTTTAAAGACCTTTAAACCAAGTTTTGGGCTCTTCATGGAAACTGAAGCTTGGCCAACGGTGGTATTCCGCTGCAAAGAAATTGGACTACCTTTGTTTTTAATCAACGCCAGACTATCTGAAAGAAGCGCACGTCGGGTGAATCGTTTCGGTAATGCTGGGCGAGCATTGTTCCAGGCCTTTGCAGGAATTTTGGCGCAAACAGAATTTGACGCGCAGCGTTATCGCAGTCTTGGCGTGAAGAATGTCCTGATTGCTGGCAATCTCAAGTTTGATGTTCCTTTGGATTCTAAGTTGGTTGCTCAAGGTAAGCAATGGCAGCAAGATTTACATGCGGATGGGCGCTTCATGGTTTGCGCTGCGAGTACGCGCGATGGCGAAGAGGAAATTATTCTTAAGGCTTGGAAGGATTTACTGCAAGATTGCATCTTTCAAAAACCGCCACTGCTTTGTATAGTCCCCAGGCATCCTGAGCGTTTTACAGAGGTTACGAATCAAATTCGGAATGCTGGTTTGAGGTTTCAAGCTCGTTCTGAATTGACAGAGGTTTCGAGCGATTTTGCTGGGGTAGAGGTAGTTCTTGGCGATTCAATGGGTGAGATGCCCATGTATTACGGTGCTTCAGATCTTGTAGTGATGGGGGGTAGCCTATTGCCTTTCGGTGGCCAGAATTTAATTGAGGCCTGCGCCGCGGGTTGCCCTGTCTTGCTTGGTGAGCATACTTACAATTTTCAGCAGGCTGCTCTGGATGCAATTGCGATTGGGGCAGCCAAGCGAATTAGCGGTGAATTACTGCTTGGACAGACTGTGGCGCTATCGGAATCCTTAAAAGAACTGCTCTTGCATTCTGCTGAGCTTGCCAAGATGGCAGCAGCAGCTAAAGCCTATGCTGTTGAACATCAAGGTGCAACTAAAAATATCTTAGCCGCCCTTGATCAGCAAATTACTGGTTAGGCAAATTTGTCTATTTAACCCTTTTGGTTAAACACGAGCTCCATAGTTTGGATCTTCATTACGAGCATTGTCGTCAGGCTTTTTATCACTCTTCACTAAATCTTCGCGAGTTACGCCAAGCCACATTGCTAATGCTGCCGCGACGAAAACGGAGGAGTAAATGCCAAACAAAATACCGATAGTGAGCGCCAAGGCAAAGTAAAACAGTGTTGGACCGCCAAAGATAAGCATCGCCAAAACCATCATCTCAGTACTGCCGTGAGTGATGACAGTACGGCTAATAGTACTGGTAATTGCGTTATCGATAATCTCGCGAGTATTCATCTTGCGGTACTTGCGGAAGTTTTCGCGAATACGGTCAAAAATCACCACGGATTCGTTTACAGAGTAACCGAGGACTGCTAACACTGCCGCTAATACTGAGAGCGAGAACTCCCAGTGGAAAAAAGCGAAGAAGCCAAGAATGATCACAACGTCATGCAGGTTCGCAATGATGCCAGCGAGTGCAAATTTCCATTCAAAGCGGAAAGATAGATATAGCACGATACCGATAATCACAAAGACCAAAGCTTTTAAGCCATCAATCGCCAGCTCCTGGCCAACTTGTGGGCCAACGAACTCAACGCGCTGTAGCTTGACGCCCGAGCTTGCAGGATCAAGCGCTTGCATTACCGCATTGCTTTGATCCGCAGACGAAATAAGCTTACCCTCAGCATCTTTTTGCAAAGGCAGGCGAATCATCACATCGCGCGAGCTACCAAAGTTTTGGATTTGCGTATCCGCATAGCCTAACTTTTCTACCTTGGCACGAATTGAGTCCAGCGGTGCGGTCTGAGGATATGACACCTCCATAACGGTGCCGCCAGTAAATTCAATAGAGAGGTGTAAGCCGTTATGCCAAAGGAAAAAGACCGCCGCTAAGAAAGTAATTAAAGAAATCGCATTGAGCACCAATGCATGGCGCATGAATGGAATATCTTTTTTGATGCGAAAAAATTCCATGGCTTATTTCTCCTGTGGGCGCCAAACCTGGCCAATCGCGAGTTTCTGAATTTTCTTATTTCTGCCGTACCAAAGATTAACCAAGCCGCGTGAGAAGAAGACTGCAGAGAACATCGAAGTCAAAATACCGAGGCAGTGAACCACGGCAAAGCCTTTGATCGGACCAGAGCCAAAAGCTAATAGTGCAAGACCTGCGATTAAGGTGGTGACGTTGGAGTCCAAGATGGTGGCCCAAGCTTTATCGAAACCAATTGCAATCGCAGTTTGAGGTGAGGAGCCGTTGCGTAGCTCTTCACGAATACGTTCGTTGATCAAAACGTTGGAGTCAATCGCCATACCAAGCGCCAAAGCCATAGCGGCAATACCTGGAAGGGTGAGTGTTGCCTGCAACATTGACAATACTGAAATCAATAAGAGTAAGTTAACTGCTAGAGCTACAACCGAGAAAGTGCCGAATAGCATGTAGTAGGCCATCATGAAAATCGCAATTGCAGAAAAACCAATCAAGAGTGACTTAAATCCTTTTTCAATATTCTCAGCACCCAAACTCGGTCCAATTGTGCGCTCTTCAATAATTTCCATTGGCGCTGCAAGAGATCCAGCGCGCAATAAGAGAGCTAAGTCATTAGCACTCTCAGTGGTTGGTTGACCAGTAATCTGAAACTTAGAGCCGAACTCACCTTGAATCGTGGCAATTGTGAGAACTTCACCTTTACCTTTTTCAAACAGAATCATGCCCATTGGCTTGCCAATGTTTTCGCGAGTTACTTCTTGCATAACTCGACCACCAGCGGCATCAAGGGAGATGTTTACTGCAGGGCGTTGGTTTTGATCAAAGCCAGCGCTAGCATCAGTAATGCGGTCGCCGCTAAAAATGACGGACTTTTTAAAGACGCCCAAGCGGTTTTCACCAAAGCGGAAAGTGTCCATGCCAGGAGGTGGCGTTTCACCAACCCCAATAGTCGACATTAATGGATCCGCAAGACGGGCTTCTAAGGTTGCTGTACGACCAATGATGTCCTTTGCACGTGCAGTGTCCTGGACTCCTGGAAGTTGAACAACAATGCGCTCAGCCCCTTGTTGTTGAATTACTGGTTCTTTAACGGCTAATTCATTTACGCGCTTATTCAGGGTGATGATATTTTGTTTTACCGCATTGTCCTGAATGTCTTTTAATGCTTTTGGCTTGAACTCACCCAATAGTTTTGAAGAGCTGCCGTTTGCTTTTACCAGCCAAGTGAGATCGGGTTGGGAAGTATTTAGCAGTGAGCGCGCAGTTTCAGCCTCATCAGCACTGCCAAAATTAATGGTGATTGAATCTGTACCGCGATCAATGCCTTGATGGCGAATGTTTTTATCGCGTAATTGGCTGCGAATATCAGTAGCCAACGAGGTGACCTTTTTCTGTACCGCTCCCTTCATATCTACCTGCAAGAGGAAGTAGACGCCACCGCGTAGATCTAAACCCAATGGCATTGGCAAGGCATTAATTGCATTAAGCCACCCTGGCGTATTCGACAGGAGATTAAGAGCTACGGTGTAGTTAGGATCATTTTGATCTGTGTTCAGTTTTTGCTGCAAGAGATCGCGGGCGCGTAACTGAATATCAGTATTGTTAAAGCGAATTTTGATTGAGCCTACATTACCTGCTGCTTCAAAAAATACGCCAGTGTTATTAATGCTGGCATCAGCCAGAATTTTCTCAACACGAGATTGTGTTGCTAAATCAACTTTAATGGTTGGTTTAGCAGATGAGACTTGAACCGCTGGAGCCTCTCCATAGAAATTAGGTAATGAATACAGTCCGCCGATAAGTAAGGCAACGGCAATGACCAAATATTTCCAGAGAGGATAGCGATTCATGTCGAGATACTTTTAATAAAAAATTAAGCGGACTTCAATGTGCCTTTTGGCAATACAGTAGTGATAGCACCTTTTTGTAATTGCACTTCTGTCCCAGCAGAAATTTCAACACTAACTACTTGATCTTTCAATGCTGTTACTTTGCCCATAATCCCGCCAACGGTAACAACTTCATCGCCTACTGCGAGTGCTTCGAGCATCGCTTTAGTTTCTTTTTGGCGTTTCATTTGTGGGCGAATCATGATGAAGTACAAAACTGCGAACATCAAGATTAAAGGTAGGAAGCTCATCAAGCCACCTGCATCTGCGCCCGCAGCTGGAGCCTGGGCAAAAGCGTTACTAATCCACATATCAAACCTCCGTTAATGACTAATTGGAAACTGCTACTTTTTAAGCTTTTAAGAGAAAGCCGTAAACCCGCAATTCTAAACTGTATGGGGCTTTGAAGGTGATTTGAGGGGGTTTATTGCCCCCAGAGGGGATTAATCCTGCCCTGGCTCAACGCCCCGCTGGCGATTGGCATGAAATTCCTCGCGATAGGCGCTAAAACGATCCTTACTTAAGGCCTCCCTAATTTCGGTCATAAGCTGCAAATAGTAAGAGAGGTTGTGAATGGTATTGAGTTGAGAACCTAGTATTTCATTGGCTTTTTGGAGATGGTTTAGGTAAGACCTTGTGAAATTTTGGCAGGTGTAACAAGCGCAAGTTGGGTCCAATGGACGGTCATCATCTTTGTAGCCAGAGTTACGCAGTTTCAAATCACCAAAGCGAGTAAAGAGCCAACCATTACGAGCATTGCGAGTGGGCATGACGCAATCAAACATATCGATCCCCAGGCTGACGCCTAAGATGAGATCTTCTGGGGTGCCTACACCCATAAGATAGTGCGGCATATGCTCTGGCAATTTTGGCGCAGTGAAATTCAGAATCCTTTCAAACTCTGGTTTTGGTTCTCCAACAGATAAGCCGCCAATGGCAATACCATCAAAGCCTTGTTGACTCACTGCATCAAGCGAAAACTCGCGCAGATTTTCAAACATACCTCCCTGAACAATACCAAAGAGTCCATTGCCGGTATTGAGTTCACGAAACCGTTTTAATGATCGATCACCCCAACGTAATGACATTTCAAGAGAGGCGCGCGCCGTTTTTTCACTAGTGGCTTGACCTTTGGTTTCATAAGGAGTGCACTCGTCAAATTGCATTGCAATGTCGCTATTAAGCACCGCCTGGATTTCTATTGAAACTTCGGGTGACATAAATAGTTTGTCACCATTAATGGGTGAGGCAAAAGTAACACCTTCCTCTGAAATTTTTCGCAGTGCGCCCAAACTAAAAACTTGGAAGCCACCAGAGTCCGTGAGAATGGGCTTATCCCAGCCCATAAAACGATGTAGGCCACCATGTTTTTTAATGACATCTAAGCCTGGTCTGAGCCAAAGGTGGAAAGTGTTGCCTAAGATGATTTGTGCCTTAGCCTCATTGAGATCGCGCGGAGTCATGGCCTTCACAGTGCCGTAGGTTCCTACCGGCATAAAGATAGGTGTTTGCACGCTGCCATGTGGGAGATCAAGCTGACCAAGACGCGCAGGGCTATCGGAGTCTTTTGCCAAAATGGAAAAGTGAACGGGTTTGGTCATGATGATGGGTTTCCGAGTCGACTTAAAAACATCGCATCCCCATAACTAAAGAAACGATATTTTTGTTTAATAGCATGCTGGTAAGCAGCGCGAATATTATCCATGCCTGCAAAAGCGCTTACTAACATTAATAAGGTTGATTTTGGCAGATGAAAGTTTGTTAATAAACAGTCTACCGTTTTAAATTGGAATCCAGGCGTAATAAAAAGATTGGTCTCACCGCTACTTTTCTGGCTAATAGCCTGACTCTCCAAGGCACGCAGGCTGGTTGTGCCAACGGCGATGACTCGTTTTCCTGCTTCGTGAGTTTTATGAATTGCCTCCAGCGTTGCGTCTGGGATGGAGAACCACTCATAATGCATTTGGTGTTTCGATAAATCTTCCTCGCGAACGGGTGTAAAAGTGCCGGCGCCAACATGCAGAGTAACGGTGGCTTGATTAACACCTAAGTCACTAAGTCGTTTCAATATAGCTTCATCAAAATGAAGGCCAGCTGTCGGCGCTGCTACTGCGCCTGGATTTTTGGCGACAACGGTTTGATAGCGTTGCGCATCGTTGCTATCGGGCTGATGCTCAATGTAGGGCGGTAAAGGTAATTCACCAAAGCGCTCAAGTAAGGAGAAAATATTTTCTGGGAAGCGCACTTCATAAAAGCGCCCATCGTGACCAATCATTTCTGCCGAGAAGGATTCGCCCACAGCATTATGAATATGAATCAAGTCACCATTCTTTGGTACCCTTGATGCCCGAATTTTAACCCAGGCTTGGCGATCGCCGCTGATACGTTCAATCAGGAGCTCTACGTTCCCCCCTGTTTCTTTTTTGCCATGTAGTCTGGCGGGAATGACTTTGGTGTCATTAAAGACCAGCAAGTCCCCTGGATTGATAAGGTCTAGGATGTCCTTAAACTGTCGATCTAGCAATTGAACACCCTCATCTCCATTTAGCTTAAGCTCTAGGAGGCGGCTATCAGTTCTATTCGCCAAGGGATGCTGAGCGATTAGTTCGGAGGGGAGTTCGTAATTAAAGTCGGAGAGTTGCATAGCATTACCATCAGGTATTAGATTTTAACGATGACTACCAAGCAAGCGCCAAATACACTCCAAAAAATGGGTTTAGATAGCCCAATGGCCCTTGCTTTGCATCTTCCCTCTCGTTACGAGGATGAGACGGAGTTGCTTTCGATTGATCAGGCTCTAATTCAGGGGCGATTTCGTTCGGTTCAGACTCAGGGTGTAGTTATTCGGAACCAAGTTTTGTTCAGGCCTAGAAGGCAGATGGTTGTCACGATAGAGGACAACACAGAAACTTTGCATTTGCGCTTTCTGAATTTCTATCCAAGTCAGCAGAAGCAAATGGCTATTGGTGCTCACATTCGAGTACGCGGAGAAGTACGTGAGGGGTTTCAGGGTTCAGAAATGGTTCACCCAACCGTGCGTGCTGTTGCACCTGATGCACCGTTGCCAACTAGCTTGACTCCAGTCTATCCAGCAAGTGCAGGCGTTTCTCAGGCGGCAATTCGTAAAGCGGTCACTCAGGCATTGCGAGATCCAGGTTTGAAAGATAGTTTGGCGGAGTTTTTGCCAAGCCGGTTGATGAATCAGTTATTACCAAGCAATGACTGGCCTAGTTTGCAATCTGCTATTACGTTTCTTCACCAACCGTCCGCTGACGCAGACACACAGGCATTGTTGGAGCGTACACATCCTGCATGGCGTCGTGTTCAGTTTGAGGAGTTACTAGCTCAACAGATTTCATTAAAGCGCGCTCATGCAATTCGTCGAGAACGGCAGGCACCAAGCTTCCATAAAAGCAATGAATCAAGCGCTAGTCTTGAAAAAGGTTTACTAAAAACCTTACCATTTCAATTAACCGGGGCCCAGTCTCGCGTTTGGGATGAAATTGGAGAAGACTTATCGCATTCATACCCAATGAACCGATTATTGCAAGGGGATGTGGGAAGTGGTAAGACCGTGATTGCAGCTTTGGCGGCTGCGCGGGTAATAGATTATGGTTATCAGGCAGCTATCATGGCTCCAACTGAGATACTGGCTGAACAACATTACCTCAAAATGAAGGAATGGTTTGAACCCCTAGGAGTCAAAATTGCATGGTTATCGGGAAGTTTGAGGGCCAAAGAAAAGAAATTAGCGCAAGATTTAATTGAGGGTGGCATTGCTCAACTAGTCATTGGTACTCATGCCTTGATCCAAGAGAATGTGCACTTTGCTAAATTAGGTTTGGCTGTGATTGATGAGCAACATCGATTCGGTGTTCGTCAACGTTTAGAAATTCAACAAAGAGTCGGCTCAGAATTATTTTATTGCCACCAACTCATGATGTCCGCCACGCCAATTCCACGAACTTTAGCAATGACGTATTACGCTGACTTAGATGTGTCAGTAATTGATGAGTTGCCTCCAGGACGCAAGCCAATTGCTACTAAGGTGGTGAAAGCAAGTCGACGAGAAGAGGTGATTCATGGTTTACAAAGTTGGCTTTCCAAAGGTTTGCAAGCATATTGGGTATGTCCTCTGATTGAGGAGTCTGAGGCGCTGCAACTACAAACGGCTGTTGAGAGCTTTGAAGAGCTCACTAAGGCCTTGCCAGAGTTTAAAGTGGGCTTAGTTCATGGGCGCCTGAAGGCAGATGAGAAGGCTGCGGTGATGGCAGCATTCAAAGCTAATGAGATCCAGTTATTAGTTGCAACCACAGTAATCGAAGTGGGTGTTGATGTACCTAATGCGGCATTAATGGTGATAGAGCACGCTGAACGATTTGGTTACGCTCAAATTCATCAGCTTCGTGGGCGTGTGGGTCGTGGATCAGCAGATTCGGTGTGTATTTTGATGTACGCAGAACCATTATCAATAGCTGCTAAAGAGCGTTTGCAGACCTTGCGTGAAACATCTGATGGATTTGTGATTGCGGAGCGTGATTTATCTTTGCGCGGCCCCGGAGAACTCTTGGGAGCTAAGCAATCTGGAGATGCCATGTTGCGCTTTGTCGACTTACAGCGAGACGCTTGGTTAATTGAGTTGGCGCAAAACGCAGCCGAACGTTTGTTGGCAGACCATAGTGAAATCGTTGAGCGTCATTTGGAGCGTTGGCTCGGTTCTCGCGCGGAATTTCTGAAGGCATAATTCTGGATATGTCTTTTCTAGATCGATTACGGGCTTATGCATATCTGATCCGCTTAGATAAGCCGATTGGAACCCTTTTACTATTGTGGCCAACTTTATGGGGCCTATGGCTGGCTAGCTCAGGAATACCAGACCTGAATACCCTGTTTATTTTTGTAGTCGGTACTTTTTTGATGCGCAGCGCTGGTTGCGCTATGAATGATTACGCTGATCGCGATTTTGATCGTCACGTGCAAAGAACCAAAGAGCGCCCAGTAACCAGTGGCAAGATTTCTGGCAAGGAAGCTGTGGCTGTCGCTCTTACTTTGGCTTTGATTGCCTTCCTATTAATTCAGCCATTAAATGCCTTTACTAAGCAATTATCTGTACTTGCATTAGCGGTGGCTTTTATTTACCCATTTACTAAGCGATTTTTTGCGATGCCCCAAGCGATTCTTGGCATTGCTTTTGGATTTGGCATCCCTATGGCTTATGCGGCTATCTTGGACTTTATTCCTTTAGAAGCATGGGTTTTGTTTGTGGGGAATATTTTTTGGGCGATTGCCTATGACACCGCCTATGCCATGGTAGATCGAGAAGATGATCTACGCTTAGGCTTGCGCACTTCGGCGATTACCTTTGGAAAATATGATGTCGTTGCAATTGGTATTTGCTACGGCATCCTGTTTATTACTCAGTTGTGGGTAGCGCAATTAGCGGATTTGAGTAATTACTTTTTAGTGGGTTGGTTTATGGCTCTGGCTTGCGCCATTTATCACATGCAGCTGGTTTCAACCCGAAAGCGCGAGGAGTGTTTCCTCGCTTTTCGTCATAACAATTGGTTGGGCGGATTTGTATTCTTGGGTATTGTGCTCGGATTGAGCATCAATTAGTGCTGCCCTAGCTCATCGCCCATCGCTTTGCCACGCCGACTGGCTGCATCAATCGCTTTTTCTAAGATTTCGTGCCAGCCATGTTGCTTCATGACATCCAAGGCTGCGGCAGTAGTACCGCCTTTAGAGGTAACGCGCTCGCGCAAAATGCCGGCATGTTCATCAGAGTTATGGGCTAGTTGAGTGGCACCTTCAAGCGTGGCATAGGCCAGTTGACGAGCAGTTTTAGCATCTAAGCCCAATTTTTCACCAGCAGATTGCATTGCTTCCAAGAAGGCGAAAACATAGGCTGGGCCACTGCCAGAGATTGCAGTCACTGCGTCCATGAGTTTTTCATCAGATACCCAAACAGTTTGACCCACTGCGCTACAAACAGTTTGCGCAAGTGCGCGATCCGAGTCGTTAACAGCGGCATCAGCAAACAATCCGGTAATACCTTTACCAATCAAGGCGGGCGTATTTGGCATAGCTCGTACGCAACGCGTGTGATCTAGCCAGCGGCTCATATCTTTGAGTCGTATGCCAGCAGCAATGCTTACGATCAAAGGACCTGGCGCACTGGCATGTTTAAGTTTTGAAGCAAGTCCTTTGGCAACGACATTAAAGTCTTGTGGTTTGATTGCCATTACCACTACATTGTTTCTGGTGAAATCAAATGCAATTTGTTCGAGAGCGCCGATACCTTGAACGCCAAAATCTTCATATAGCTTGAGAGCGGTACTTGCATTTGCTTCTACTACAGAAATTTGATTGGGTTCAAATCCATTTGCCAGTAAGCCGCTTATTAAGGCGCGCCCCATATTGCCACCGCCGATAAAGGTGATGTGTGCGTTGCTATTATTTTGATTAGTCATTTGTTGGCTCATTTTGTAATCTTATCGCGCTTCCCAAAAATGGCGGTTCCCACCCGAACCATTGTGCTTCCTTCTGCAATGGCGGCTTCGAGATCGTCCGACATGCCCATTGATAGGGTGTCAAAAAATTGATAGCCTGGGTCGACTAAACGATTCGATTGAATTTGCTTAAAGCAGTCTCGGACTGCTGCAAACGCTTTGCGCTGTTTTAATGGATCTGTAGTGGGCTCTGGAATCGCCATGAGGCCACGAAGGACAATATTTGGTAGCTTGCTGACAACATCACAGAGTTCTGGTGCATCTGAGAGAAGAACACCGCTTTTGCTTTCTTCTTCGCTAACGTTGACTTGGATGCAGACTTGTAATTCAGGCAAGTTTGGAAACTCACCACGTTGGCTCGAGAGGCGCTCTGCAATCTTCAGTCGGTCAACGCTATGTACCCAGTCGAAATGCTCGGCAACATCACGAGTTTTATTGCTTTGCAGTGGGCCGATGAAGTGCCACACCAACCAAGGGCGGAGTTTTTCAAGTTGAGTAATTTTTTCAATGGCCTCTTGTACGTAGTTTTCGCCAAAAGCTGATTGGCCAGCGTGCATTGCCTCCTCAATCGCGCTAGCCGGAAATGTCTTGCTAACTGCTAAGAGTTCAATCTCTTCGGGCTCACGTTTTGCAGCTAGGGCTGCAAGCTCGATGCGCTCCTTAACCTGAATCAGATTAACAACAATTGAATTCATTTGCTCCGTACTTGCTTGCCAATGAGTTGATCAACGATTTCGATCCAGTGTAAGACAGGTTTTTCATCTTGTTGGAGGTGGGTAATGCAACCAATGTTTCCAGAAACAATGACATCGGCGCCAGACTCTTCGCAGGCGACGGTTAAATTATTCAACTTATTTTTACGTAATTGCTCAGAAAGCTCTGGCTGAGTCACTGAATAAGTGCCGGCGGAGCCACAGCAGAGATGACTGTCATTGCATAAGCGAACACCAATACCCAAGCTACCAAGCAAGCTTTCAACCTTGCCACGAATTTGTTGACCATGCTGCAAGGTGCAAGGTGGGTGATACACCACACCCGGCTTTTGATCGGCACCGATTAATTCGACAAGTTCATTTTGTAAAGATGGCATTACCTCGGAAATATCTTTTGTCAGATCCGAAATTCTCTTAGCCTTAGTTGCGTAAGCAGAGTCATTGGCCAATAGATGTCCGTAGTCTTTCACCATCACGCCACAACCTGAGGCTGTCATGATGATGGCTTCAACGCCACTTTCCACCATAGGCCACCAAGCATCAATGTTTTGCTTGGCATTATCTAGGCCACCCGTTTGATCACTAAGGTGATAGCGAAGTGCGCCGCAACAGGTCGCGCTTGGGGCGCTGACAAGTTGGATTTTGAGCGCATCCAATACTCTTGCGGTAGCCGAATTAATATTCGGGAGCATGCCAGGTTGAACGCAACCTTCAAGAATGAGCATCTTTCGGGCATGCTGTGTATTAGGTCTGGCGTAAGGATTGATCTGTGGATCTAGGGCCTTATTTTTTATCAGCGGAATCTTACGTTTAATGCCGCTTGGCATTAATGGTCGAACCAAGCGACCCAAAGTCATTGCTGAATTAAATAAAGCTGGTTTTGTAAGACCCTCTTTGAGAGCCCAGCGGGTAAG